>JACQAJ010000080.1 GCA_016195045.1 Candidatus Azambacteria bacterium
AATAACTAAAACCGCGATCATAAAAATAGCCGAAGTAACCATCGGATACCCAAGAACAAAATACCATAAGACAAAAACTAGAACCGAAAAAACAATGACCACTGGAACAAACTTTTCAGAAATTTGATCGGCCACATCTTGGATTTTAGCTTTCGATGATTGCGCTTCCCGAACAATCTTAATAATCTGAAAAAGTAAAGTTTCTTTACCTATTTTTGTCGCTCGACATTTTAAAAGCCCGTAAGTATTTAAGGTGGCGCCAATAACTTCCTCTCCGACTGTCTTACCAACGGGCATTGATTCTCCAGTAATAACTTTTTCATCAAGAGAAGATTTTCCTTCCAAAATAATTCCATCCGTCGGCACACTACTGCCTGGTTTCACTAGAAATATTTCATCAATTTTCATTTCACTAATCGGAATTTCTAACTCCCGATTATTGCGAATAACAATGGCCACTTTAGGCGCCAGATTCATTAGTTTCCGAATCGCCGAAGTAACTCGCCCCCTAGAACGAGCTTCAAAATATCTTCCTAAAACAATGAAAGAAATTAGAGCCGCTGACGATTCCCAAAAAGGATGGTCCAATCCACCCCAATATTGTCGTAAAAAAGCGATATCAGAAAAAAGAAAACCAAAAACCGAAATTAAATAAGCGGCGCTCGTTCCTAAAACAACTAAGACATCCATTGAGGTTGACCCCACCCTGATAGCCGTCCAAGCATTACGATAAAATAGCCAACCAACCCCTAACTGAATTGGGGTTGTCAAAATAAAAAAGATCCAATTCAAATCAATGACTACTCCATCAAGACAACCTTGAGCCACTGCTGTAAAAAGTCCGCTGTTAGCACCAACACATAAAGCGTGAACGTGTTGAAGATTGAACATGTGAACAGTCATATAGTATAAAACGATAGGTGAAGCCAGGATAAAACTAATAATAACCCGCTTTTTAAGACTGGTTATTTCTTTTTGCCGTTCCTCTTCAAATAACTCTTCACTCTTTTCTTCTGCCGCGATAATCAATGAGTAGCCCAACTTTTTGAGAACTAAATTCATTTGCTCCGGAGTAATTTCATCGGTATAAGCGACATTCAGTGATTCCGAACCAAAATTAGCATTAACTTCTTTAATGCCTTTTTGTTTAATCAAAAATTTATCAATTAAATTAGCGCAAGCGGCGCAGTGCATTCCCTGGATTTTAAATATTTGTCTTTGAATTTTTTCAGTAGTCATAGAAATTAGGTCGTAGGTTATAATCCGCCAGCCGACGGATTAGGTTTTAGGTAACTCCTCATGTTTGTCATTCCGGTCCGCCAACTGGCGGAGTAGGTTGTAGTAATTATAAATCATTAATTCTAAAATTATAAGAGCCCGCATTCAATCATACCTTTAACAACCCTAAAAGCATCTACTACACCATTTATAGCGGTCGTCGTAGATGGTGTAGTAAACAAAATAAAGTCTTAATCTTGTTTTCGTTGTCAGAATAAAGTATTATCATACTAATGAATACTCCTCCATCAGAAAAAGCCAATAAACTCGTTGTTATAATTATTTCTCTCGCCATTATTATGGCTGGCGGTATTATCTATCAGAAATCTTTTCGTCCTCCTGAAGTCGCCCTAATTAAACCAACTGGTAATTCTGTCACAGTTAATGTTAGAGTTCTTCAAAACCAGTGGAAATGGGAACCTAATATTATTACCGTCCAAGCCGGAACTAAGGTTACTTTAAAAATTTTTAATGAAGATACCTATGATCATGGTTTTGGATTGGAAGCTTTTGGAATTAATAAAAGGCTTTTGCCCAAACAAGAAACCATCATTGATTTTGTCGCTTCCAAAAAAGGTAATTTTAATTTCTATTGTTCCGTCCCTTGCGGCGAAGGTCATTATCGTCAAACCGGACATTTTATCGTTACTGATTAATCTTCATCAATACTCCACTGACCGGCCCCAAGAAACCAAAGCGCTAAACAAGCGCCAATTAAACCAATATCTCGGGATATAGTTGGATCAAGTCTCAAACCAAACTTTAAAATGATTAAGAAAAAAATAACGATTATTAAAATTGCCGCTACTGGCGCTGTCCAACGAATCCCCCACCCCAAAATAAAAGATAGTCCAATAATAATCTCAACAATTCCTAAGATAAAATTAAGTAAGCTAGCTAAATCTAGACCAATCTCTAAGATAGAATCTATTTCAGCGCTGGCCTGACCAGAAGCATAAAACTTTTCCAACCCAAAAAACAAAAACACCGCGGCTAGTCCCAGCCGAAGACATAAAGGCGCAAAAGGTTTTAATTTTTCAAAGAATCGACTCATAATTTTAAATTTTAGACTTGTCCTTTAATAACTTTTTAATTTTTCCAATAGTTTCTTTTTATCAAAACCTCCGGTGGCAAAAAGTTCTCCATTAATAATAATGGTCGGTGAAGAAAAAATAATATATTTTTGAACTAATTTCTGACCCTGATCACTGGTGGCGTCAATTCGCCGAAAATCAACATTAGAAAAATCGCCCTTAATCCCCTCCCAAAACACTTCTAGCTCTCGACAAGTATGACAACCCGGAGAAAATATTTCTTCTAAAATAATTTTATTCATTGTTTTTTGATTAGGAAGCTATTTCCTTTTAGTGTTTAAATACTTTTATCTTTCTTAGGACTGGAAAAAATTCTTGAGCCAACAACCCCAACGATCAATCCAAAAACAAATCCAAAAACTAATGGTGGAAGCTGAGTTCGGCGGTCAATAGTTTGTATCGGCTCATGTGAATCCCCTATCTCGTCTCCATGAGCAAATATGGAAACTAGAGACGTCATTATAATTATCAATAAAATTGTAATAATGAAAAAAGATTTTAATCTAAGCATGGTATTTACACTAGAAAAGATTTCTAACTCCGTGACAATTATGACAAAATTAAGACTTTTGGGAAACCACTGGATTGTCTCTGAATTAACAATGAATATTAATGAGAGTGTGGCATTTTCATTGGAATCTCTTGATTTTCCCCCTTCCCCACTTCCACCATAAAACTCGTAACCACGACTTTTCCTTCATGTTTAAATTCTCCGAAAATTTGATAAATTCCTGGATACGGAAAAACAACCTGAGCCTCAATATCAGGACCAAATCGCTCCGATCCAGAAAATTCGTGGATAACCATACCAGTAGCCGGGTCATGGATCTCGCCGTGAATATGCATAGGAGTAGTAAATCCAACATCAACTATCGTCAAATGCATCGCCCCGCCTAAATAAGGTTGCAAATCCTTTACTGGCAAACCGTCTTTTTCTATATTATACTTCAAAATAATTTTTTTGTTGACTTGCAATGGTTCTGTTCCCGTGTCTAGTGAAACAGTATAACGAAAAGCTTCATCGCCAAATAATTTTACTCGAGATAAATCTTTAGAAATAACTGATTGACCCCGATCGCCAACATCAAGTATAAACTGTTCTTTTCCTTCGTGGTCTTGATGAAGATAATTAATTAATACTAAGTAACGGCCAGTCTTGGGGAAGGTAAATCCGATCGGCAACACCGCGTCCCGAATCATTTCTTGGGTGATCAATCCCAGATCCTCGGTATGAATATGAGCAAAGACTTGAAAATCTTCGCTTATGATAATGACATGTAATAATCGTTCGTGACTTATTTGTAAGCCCTGAAGCGGTTTCCCTTTCTCATCTCGTAAAGAAAATAAGAGTTTTACTGGAACACCCACCTCAATAAAAGTTGGGTCTGTGTGTAAAGAAACCGATCCTGAATTTGAGATCATTAATTTTTCATGTTCATCTTTCTCTCCAGCCTGTGATAAAAATTTTTGCGGGAGTAGATAAATAAATATCAAACCTAATAAAATCGTTAATAATAAAATCACCCATCTTCTCTGGCGGAATAAAACTAGCTTTAAAGGACGATCTGATTCGGCGAAAGTATCAAGACGTTTGCGTTCCTGCCATAAATACCACCACAACGGAATCACCATCAAGAAGACAAAAATCCAATTACCCAACCATAAGGGTAATCCCCCAGGCCCAGTTTTACCTTCGATTTCTTCCAGGCCATGTTTATGAGGCGCGCTGACTTGAAGACGTTCCGACAAAATACTAGTAAAATATTGTTCTTGAGTAATCTGCTCTAACAAAGTATGTTGACCAGAAGCCACCCACCAATCATGTGAAAAAGCGCCAAGAGTAAAAAGAAAGGCGCCGACAAAGACCATCGCCCAAGCCGTCGCTCGGGCAATCGAATCTTTATGTTTAAGCAAACCCTTGGTGGCATTGACTCCTAAAATTCCAAAAACCGCTAAAAGTAAAAGCGGAATCACTCGACCCAAAGCATGAACAAAAAATAAAAGCCAACCATAAAAAATATCACCGGTGATGGCAATCTGACCGAGAATGATCGGCGTTGCCGGATGAGGACAACCCACTCCAATATTACCCAAAAAAAGTCCTAACATAAAAGCCTTGAGAATATCTTTACGATTTTGAATAAAAGCTGGCGCCGCTCCCATATAACTAGGTAGCCGAAATTTTATTAATCCCAGCTCACTTAAAGCAAAGAGGATGGAAAAAAGACCGGCCAGAACATAAAAAATACCTTTTACTAACTCAATGCTCCCACCAGCGCCCCCTAAACTAAAAATCGCTTTTCCTAAAATCGCTGCCAAAATTCCATAAACAGAAAGGGTCATGGCTACCCCAAGACCAAAAGCCAAAGCCACCGAAAATCCTTTCACATACCCTTTACCCATTGAAAGTGGGACAATCACAAAAACTAAAGGTAAAGTACAGGGTAAAACAATCATTGAAAGCCCAGCGGCAAAACTAAATAAAAACCAACCTAAACCAATTGGTGATTCACCACTAGCCGTAAAAATCCAAAAAAGTCCCCATAAAAATATTGCCAATAGAACAATCACAAAAATGGCAAACAAAAAACGTAACTTTTTATCTCCCTTATTTTCTACCGGAGATTGTACCGACAATATTTCTGTCATATATTATTTGGCTAACCTTAAACCCAGCAAACCCAAGAATTAAATTAAGGCTTTATATCTTTCTTAAATTTACATTAAATCATTACAAAAACATTCAATAATTTTTCTAATTTTGTAATCTGCTGTTTTAGCTCTATTAATAGACATATTGCTATTTTAGGCTAATGTCTGCTGTTCTAAAGACTTAAATTAAAACTTAAAGAGTGCTGTTACTGACACTCTTTAAGTTCAAGATCGTCTACTAGGTTTTATAGGTTTTAAAACTATCAGAAGTATTCTGATAATATTAAAAATTACATGTTGAACCAGTCCAAGCACCACCAGATTGAGCGCACATAGTCGCTGGATCATTAGTAGTAGAACTCGATGGCGGCGGAGTACTAGTATTATTCACACAAGCACTGCCGTCCCAATACTGACCAGAAGAACAAGTAGTAGGAGATGTACCTCCTGGCATCTTGCAATAGTTATTTTCCCAAGTACCACCACTTTGTTCACAAGCAGTTATTGGGTCACCTTTATAATAATCGTACAATGAACATTTGACACCATCCCAATGTTGATCTGAAGGACAGGTAATATTGGTAGTAGTTCTATCACTAGACTGACAATGATAATAAGTTCCGCATTCAGGTGAAGAAAAAGTTACTATTTTAGATTGACCTTCTGGACACTCATTGACTGTTGGCATTTTCGGACAAATAGTTTTATTGGTAGTAGTTCTATCACTAGACTGACAACGATAATAAGTTCCGCATTCAGGTGAAGAAAAAGTTACTATTTTAGATTGACCTTCTTGACACTCATTGACTGTTGGCATTTTCGGACAAATAGTTTTATGAGGAGTTATTTTATCGATTGGCAATTTACCCTCTGGTATTCTACAAGACTCTTTTGCTTTTAGAAAATCTCCTGTTCGAATGGCATTCAAACACCCTGGATTCAGTCCGACTCCCTTAGGATTATGGGAATTAGGTGATAATTGATCGGAGCCTGAAGGTAGAATAAACCCAGGTCTAGGTGGTGGTAAATTGAATCGTTGGGTTGGAGAGATAATATCTCGCCCGGAAGGTTGAAACTCTGCTTCTGGTAATGATCTTTTTTCTTCATTTCTGTTTTCGTTTTCATCGAAAAATAATGGTTCATTATCTATCTGATCATTGTATTTTTGAAAACGATCGATTGCTTCTTCTTTTTCAAAAATCTTATGCTTAGCGCCAAAGGAAATACACTCCAGACCATGGACAGAATCAGAACAATAAGTAAAACATTCTTGAGGCGATTTACATCCACCAGGACCACCTTGATCTTGAAACGTTTTTTGAATCTCTTGACTCTTATTCATATATCTTTCACCTTCTCCTATTTTTCGCTTAATGTCATTAACAATTTGTTGTGCTTGTGGTGACTTTTCAGCTAAAGCCTCAAGTTTTGGTAGAGCTTTCTTGGAACCATTAAAACATTTCAGAGCAATTTCATGATCAAACTCCCCCTGACGACAACGAATTGGCGAAAAACCGGTCTCTGAAGTTATAATACTTTCAATCTGTTGTCCGACATTAAATTGTTCCCGTTGACCTTGAGGAATAAACCGTTCACAAGATCTAGGATTCTTACGACACTCACTAAAATTAAAATCTTTTTCTTCAATTGATTCCAGAAAATCAATTCCTTCTTTCTCTTCCTCTTCTGATATAAAACCATTTTTAACAGCAAATTCTCCGCAACGTTTAGCTAAATCAAGATTATGAGAATTAAAGGCTTCATCGCAAAAATCTCTAATACCATCCTCACCGGCAATCGTTTGACCATCAGGCATCGTTAAGACAAAATTATCTGCTTGATTAAGATATTTTTGGGCTACCGAAGAAACTTGCTGTCTGGCCCTAGCTAAATATTTTGGACCATTAGCTCCAAAAAACTTAGCCGCAATTTCATCGCATTGAACTGGAGAACCAGACCGTAAACAAATCTTACCAAGTTCATCAGGATTTTTTGCTCCTAACTGACTATATTCTCCCCGATCAAGAGCTTCTTTAAGACTAGTCATGGATTTATTTTTATCCATAAGATCAAAACGTTCTTTTGAAATATAACTTCTTACTATTGGCTTATTTTCTGTTAACTTATTACTAGCTTTCAAACAAGCCACCAGTTGTTCTCTGGTTAAAGATTCGGCTGGTTGACTACATATTTTTAAACTCACTCCCTCTTCTTTTATCTGAGTAATAATTACTTCGGCCGCTGCCACTTCTTGTTTATCTAAATTAAGCAACCGAGACAAAGCCGGCTTTTTACTAATCATCGTTTTAGCAATCTTAACAAACTCTTCATCAAAATTTTCACTAGCTATAGAAGTTAATTTCGAAAGAACTTCTGTTTTAAAGGTCTGAGCTAATTTTTTAGTTTCTTTATCGTAAAGATTATGTTTTTCCGCCAACTTAATCCCCTGACCTAAATCAGCCCCAAAAGCAATTTCACAAGCTTCTTTCGAATTACAATTCAAATCTTGGGCCAAAAGAACAAGTTCAGGAGGTATTTCGGTTGCGTTGGTATTTTTAACAAAGACTATGACAGTAAAAAAAACTACTACCGCTAATAACAAAAAACCAGAAACTATAATCTTAAAATAGTTTTGATATTTTATGTTTAAATTTGAATTCATATTATTTAGCAAAAGGATTTAACTTTTTTGCCGCTTCTTCAAATGGGTTTGCTTGTACCCCATCTAATGGATTGGTAACTTTAAAAGGATTAGCCGTACTGGCCGCGCTTTCAGAGGCTTTTTTGGCTAATACCCCTTGAGTCACTTTGGCATCAGCGATTGCCTTGTCATACCCAACTTTATATCCAGTCTTGTTTCCTTGCTTGTTCCCATATGAAGAACCAGCAATAAAACCAACCACTAGGGCAACCACTACTCCCATACCTAAAACTAAATTTTTATTCATCTCGTTAGAAGTCCAAAAATAATCCATCGCAATTTCTATATTACCAGACGGTAGCACTTTTGACTGTTATTGTTTATTAATCAACTTTTATAAATTATATCATAGGTATTTTAAAAAAATAATATTAAAGTTATCCACAGTTATCCGTATCAAATCGTATGGTAATGATACTGAAATGGCAGGTCCCCCCAAAGCTAGACACTAGTGTCTTCGATGATAGATGGAAAATAAAAAAACATTATGACTAAAGGCCATGTCTGACTCCAGACCAACAAAAGGAGATAGTTACTTGGATTTAAAAATTACAAAATTATTAAATGGGACTGTCGCCGAATACGCTTTCATAACGAAACGCCCTGTTTGTCCAGATTTTCCGAAGGAAAATATGGTGACAAACGGCCATGCTGCACCAGCCAAGATATTTTAATATCACAAGAAATGGTATTCGACGACAGTCCCTAACTAACCTAACTTTTCAAAAGACCACCAAAACCTAAAGTGTCTAAAAAATGGGATCTTTCACGTTAAAATATTGAATTCAGCTTTAACTATCTTGAATTTAATACTAAAATGCTATATATTTAAAAAAACAGTAAAAAAAGTATTTTTCAGAAAGGAGAGAATATGACCAATTGTTTTTATTGCGGGAAAAAATTAAACAAGGGATCAGGGGTATCAGAAGATGGTATTTTCTTTTGTAAATACAGTTGCGAGAAAAAAGGAATACCCATTAATGAAACATCTTGGACAAAAGATCAAAATGATCTTACTCCCCAGAGGACCGAAAGCCCATTTTTTGACGCCGTCCAGAAGGAAAAAATTAATAACGGGAGTTGCGATCAATGTGAACGCAATCTCAACGAGGTTCCCAAAGACCAAATCATCAAGGCACAAAATAGCCGTAAATTTTGCGGTCGAGAATGCCGTAATTTATGGTATGGTCTTCCAGGTCAAGTAGTTGCCAAAGAAAAATGAAAAGGGTCGTTTATCTTAAACAGAGACGACCCTAATTAATTTTCAAAATTTATTAGAATTATCCATTAGACTTGTAGCGTAATAACTTTTAATTCCAATGTCCATATTTTTGATAAAATTTCGTCAGACTCCGCTAAAGCTACGTCTGATAAATCAGATATCGTAAAAATTATCTCACCCTAACCTGGTTAGGCCTCAATAATTTTTACTCATCTTCCTCATCTTATCTAAAAATCTGAACATTTCATTAATAAAGTTATTACGCTACAAGTCTATTGATACAAAAAAACAGAAGCGAGAACTTCTGTCTTTATTCGTACACACTGGCTCCCGAATTAAAACCTTCGCAAACCCAGAAGGAAAACAAGCTCCCTCCGGGACATGCTTTTGAGATTATTTTGCCAAATCTGATACACAAATCCAAAACCCTCCTTTGCGTAAAGCTACGGAAGGGCAAAGAGCGAAATCTCCGCGAAAAGAATTTTCAAAAATCGAGACGCAAAAAATTGAATTTGAGCAAGAGAACTGCTAATATATACAATATGTGTGGAATTGTTGGATATATCGGCAAAGAAAAATCTTTGCCAATTTTAATCAGTGGGCTTAAGGCGCTTGAATACCGTGGCTATGATTCCGCAGGTATCGCCATATTTTCCAATGATAAAATTGAGATAAAAAAGAGTGTTGGCCAAGTGAAGATATTGGAAAAAGTTTTGAAAGACGATATTGATTTGGTTGGTCATTTAGGTATCGGCCATACTCGTTGGGCAACCCATGGCATACCAAATGAGAAAAACGCGCATCCGCATAATGATTGTGCAAAGCGCATTTTTGTTGTCCACAATGGAATAATTGAAAACTACAAAGAAATAAAAGAGTATCTACAAAACCACGGACATAATTTTCTTTCCGATACTGATACCGAAGTTGTTCCACATCTTATTGAAGATTTTTTGAAAGATAAAAAAGATTTTCATACCGCCCTACTCGACACTCTTAAAATGATTAAGGGCGCATATGCTTTTGCAATAATTGATTCAAAAAATTCTGATACTTTATATGCCGTTAAACTTTCCAGCCCATTAGTTATTGGGGTTGGCAAACATGAAAACTTTTTGGCTTCCGATCCGTCTGCTTTGGTAGGAAAAACAAAAAATGTCATCTATTTGAAAGACGGAGAAATTGCCGAAATAACAAAAGATAACATTAATATCACAAACCTTGAAAAACAAAAGACCCATTCAGAAATTGTGCGTCTGGAATGGGATTTAGAACAGGCGCAAAAAGGAAATTATCCGCACTTCATGCTCAAAGAAATTTTTGAGGGACCCGAGATTGTCCTTTCCGCACTACGAGGAAGACTCAAGGGTAAGGAAAATTTTGTCAAATTAGGTGGCCTGGAGCAAGTTGCCGAAAAGTTGAAGGAGACTAAAAGATTGATTATCTTAGCTTGTGGGACTTCTTATTACGCAGGATTAGTCGGCGAATATCTTTTTGAGGAAATAGCAAAAATACCAACCGAAGTTCACTTTGCTTCCGAATTTCGTTATCGAGAGGAACCATTTGAAAAAGGAACGGTGGCGATAGCCATTTCTCAATCTGGAGAGACTGCTGACACTTTAGCTGCGATTCGTAAGGCAAAAGAACATGAGTTACTTACACTAGGCATCGTAAATACTGTCGGCTCTACTATTGCCAGAGAGACAGACGCAGGGGTTTACAATCATGCCGGGCCAGAAGTTGGTGTCGCCTCAACCAAGGCATTTATATCCCAGTTGATCATTTTGACATTAGTGGCAGTTTATTTATCTAAATCTAACGGGCACTCAAAAAATCACGCGCTTCTCCAAGAATTAGAAAAAATTCCAAAAAAGATAAAAACTATTTTAGATAGGTCTTCGGAACTAGAAAAACTAGCAGAAAAATATAAAAACTGCGACAATTTTTTATTTCTTGGGAGACGCTACAATTATCCGGTTGCGTTGGAAGGCGCTCTCAAATTAAAGGAAATTTCTTACATTCATGCGGAAGGTTATGGTGCTGGCGAAATGAAGCACGGACCAATCGCTATGATAAGCGAGAATTTTCCTACTGCGGCGATTGTGCCTCAAAATAGCGTTTCAGAAAAAATGTTTTCAAATCTTGAAGAGATTAAAGCGCGAAAGGGACCAATCTTTGCGATTGCGACAGAAGGCGATAAGAGAATTGTATCGTTAGCAAATGATATTTTTTTCATACCAAAAACTATTGAACCACTGGAGCCACTTCTAACCGTTGTTCCTCTTCAACTATTCGCTTATTATGTTGGAACCAAGCGAGGATTCGATGTTGACAAGCCAAGAAATCTTGCCAAATCTGTAACTGTTGAATAATACATCTCGATTTTTGAAAATTCTTTAAGCGAGGACAGCTCGCGGGCAAGGCGTTTCCTCCAATTAAACCCATTGTCAGCGAGCCGTTCATAATCCCGCCGCGCCCTCGCTTCTGGCATTTCGGCAAAAAAATCCGGCGGCAAATTCAGGAAAAAAGAGACGCTAAAACTTTATCGAATCCAGGAAGTAGATCGAAGGTTTTAACGTCTCCAATTTTTATCCACTTATAATTTTGCGCTTCCCAATCGAGTTTTACTTTGTCAGTTTTTACATCAACTAAAATTGAATGAACTATCCATGTCTTACTGTATTTTTCTTCTTCTTGATTAAAAACTGGCCCACGATGAATTGAAATTATATCGCTTGCTTCAATGCCTAATTCTTCTCGCAATTCATCTTTTACTTTTTCCTCGATACTTTTCCCATC
>JACQAJ010000005.1 GCA_016195045.1 Candidatus Azambacteria bacterium
AATAAAATCTATCTTTGTGGTTATACTCCTTGTCCTCCTGATAATAAAATAAAAAAAGTCGCCCTCGGTGCTGACGACTCGGTGCCTTTTGAGTCTTGTAAAAGTACTACCAGTCTAATTAAAAGATTAAAAAAACAAGGCGTCAAAATAGTTGCCTTAGAAAATAATTTGGAAGAGGGGATAGATTATCGAAAATTTAAACCCCAATTTCCCTTAGCTTTGGTTTTAGGGAATGAAGTTAGGGGTTTATCAAAAACTATTTTAAATTTAGCCGATGTTATTATTTATTTACCCATGATTGGCCAGAAAGAATCTCTCAATGTTTCCGTCGCTTTTGGAGTGGCGAGTTACGGAATAGTCTATAAGGTTAGAAAGTAGAAAGTTCATAAAGTTGAACGACGATTTTCGACTTTTAACTTTATAAACCTTACGAACTTTATAAACTTTTAACTATTCATGGCTTTCTTAATCACTTCCTTTTCTTCTTCTAAAAGTTCATATTTAGAAGTGCCATTTTTAACTGCTTTACCATAAACTCTATTATTATCACGGCTAAAAAGACTGGAGATAACGATACCATTATTATGAGCATCCAAAATAGCGAGAGAGAAACTCTGATCGCTACCAACTTCTTTGAAAGGATTAAAACGGATCACTTATTTCTTTTTCCCTTTCATCTAAATCCTCGACGATTTCTTTTACCAATCCTTCTATAGTCGGAGATTTTTTATTACCCAAAATAGATAGATATTTTTTATTTAAACAATAAAACCGCCATTCCGAAGAAATAATCCAAACAATCAATACCGTTAATATAATTAAATTTATTTTTTCCATTCCTGAATTCTAGCAAATTTTCTTTAGAGAGACAAATTGAATTAGGGTAATTTTTCGCGATCAGCATTCTAGATGTAATTATTCACACTGTCATTGTGAGCCGAATGAAATGAGGCGTGGCAATCTTATTATTTAAGATTACTCGTCGGTAGCCTAAGGCTACCTTCTCGTAATGACAGAAAAATAAGAACGAATATGTAGGAGCGCGAAGAGCTACGAATTAAGAGTTCAGAGAATCTCAAAGACTTTCTGTTTTGAAGAAAAACCCAAGACGAGTTGTATCCGTGAAGGAGCGAGATCGAGATAATTAGCTAAAGCTTTTACGATGGCTCTATTCGCTTGTCCACTAATCGGCGGTTCTTTGACGGCCACCACAAAATGCGTTTCATCAATTTTTCTAACAGATTCTTCTTTAGATTTTGGTTTAGCCGTCACAAAAATTTTCATTTTTTTGAGATATTAAATTGAATTGGCGGAAGCGGGAGGTATCCTACGCTTTCAGCTTCGGACTACTAATTCGACCATCTACAAAATCCTTTGCTAAAGCTACGGAAACCAATCTTCTATATGCAAAAGATTTGCCAGACCCATTTTTTAGATATTGTTCAAATGTTCGAGCTTCTTTTTCCGTTATAAATGTTCCATACCAGGCAAGTTCCCAAGGGATGCCACTTTTTGTAGATTGTACCTTGCTAGTATTGTGTAGTCTAAATCTTTCTGACAAATCTTTTGTTGAACCAAAATAAAACCTATGATTTTTCTTGCTTAGTAAAATATATGTGTAATACATTAGTATTTTACGCTTTCAGCTTCGGACTACCAACCTGAATTGGCTTGCAATTCCGTAGCTTTAGCGAAGGATTGC
Organism: Candidatus Azambacteria bacterium; assembly: GCA_016195045.1. Lineage (GTDB taxonomy): Bacteria > Patescibacteriota > Minisyncoccia > GWC2-36-17 > JACQAJ01 > JACQAJ01. The sequence continues at coordinate 1,703 of JACQAJ010000005.1, forward strand.
GGAAGCGGGAGGATTTGAACCTCCGATTGCCTTGCGACAATGCCGGTTTTCGAAACCGGTGCCTTCAACCACTCAGCCACGCTTCCCTTATAATTTATGATTTTCGATTTAAGATTTATGATTTCTTGAATCTTGAATCTTGAATCTAGCAGACTATTAAGTATTATAATAGCAGTATTGATTAAAAAATTAAAGATTGGTATAATTTGTTCATGAATTAATACTTGTAGATTGTTAATTATTAAGCTTTAATCTAAAAAGCTAAAATCTAATAAGCTACAAGCTAAGTTTATGTCTAATTTAGGGAATTTTGTTTTTGTTGTTTTAGTTATCGCAGTCTTGGTCGGTGGTTTTTCAGGAAAACTTGGTTGGAATATGGCTACTCCTATTAGCCTAGTTTTAGTCGTGGTTTGGTTAGTCTATATGTATAATAGTTTTGTTTTAATGATTAATCGGGTCAAAGAAGCTTGGTCAGATATCGAAGTTCAATTGAAAAGGCGGTATGATTTGATTCCTAATTTAGTTAGTACGGTTAAGGGTTATGCCACCCATGAGTCCACGGCCTTTGAAAAAGTTACCCAAGCTCGGGCGGCGGCGATGGGAGCTAAGACGATGGGTGAGCATGCTAAGTCCGAAGCGATGCTCGGCGGGGCGATTACGGGACTTTTTGGGATTGCGGAAGCCTATCCTGATTTAAAAGCTAATCAAAATTTTTTGGGACTTCAGAGTGAGCTTTCTGATACCGAGAATAAGATTCAAGCCGCTCGGCGTTTTTATAACGGCAATGTTCGGGATTTCAACATCGTCATCGAATCTTTCCCTCAAAATTTAATCGCCAAGATTTTTACATTCACCAAACAAGAATTCTTTGAACTCGACGAAAGCCAATCCGCCGCCTGAACAATTTGAAATCGAGGGTCTTTCTGTTTCCTCAGGTGTTTGTGAACAGCCCCAAAACGATAGTTTTACATTTCAAGGAGCTTTAAATAGGGCGAATAATATTTACCAAGAAAGATTGGATGCCGATTTTTGTGTTGGTATTGAGGGTGGGGTTGAAGAAAAAAACTTTGAAATGGAGGCCTTCGCGTGGGTGGTGATTAAAGCGAGAGACGGGGAATTAGGTAAGGGAAGAAGTGGCACTTTTTTCTTACCCCAAAAAGTAAGTTAACTTATTAAACAAGGTAAGGAACTCGGTGAAGCTAATGACCTTGTTTTTGGAACAAGTAACTCCAAACAAGGCGATGGTGCTATCGGAATTTTAACAGGTAATGTGATTGATAGAACAATGGAATATAGTGACACAGTAGTCCTCGCCTTAATTCCCTTTAAAAATCAAGAGTTATATTTTAAAGATAGATTGGTCTTTAAATAATTTTCAAAATAGCCGAAGTTTATTAATGGCTAAGTTTAAAAAACGTCTTGATTTCGTCCTTTTGTGTGATAGAATGGTAGCATTATGAATATCATAACTATTCCTAAGGATTTGATAAAAAATGATGATTTAGTCA
>JACQAJ010000084.1 GCA_016195045.1 Candidatus Azambacteria bacterium
AAAGATGACTGGACATTTGTTAGTGGGTCAATGGAAGATTGAAAAATCAAAAGTTAAAAGTTTATCACCAGGATTATTAGAAGAAAAAGTTAATGGCTATATTCATCTAATTTTTTATTTGGACGATGGTTCGATGATGGGATTTTCTGATTTGAGAAAATTTGCTAAAGTTTTATTGGGGACAGAAGAGGAGATTAAAATTCTGGGTAATTTAAATAAATTAGGTCCAGAGCCATTGGCTAAAGATTTTGATTTAAAAAAATTTAAAAGTTTAATCAGTAATGAGAAACGGAAAATTAAACAAGTTTTATTAGATCAAGAAGTCATTGTTGGGATGGGTAATATCTATGCTGATGAAATTTTGTGGGCAACTAAGATTCATCCCCAAAGGGTAGCTAGTGAGCTTAAGGATCAGGAATTGGCCAAGATGTATTCCAATATGCGAGCTATTTTTGTCGAGGCGATTAAATTCCGAGGGACTTCCACGAGTGATTTTCGGCATCCCAGCGGTCAACCCGGTTCTTATGCTAAAATGTTAAAAGTCTATCAAAGAGAAGGGGAGGGTTGTTATCGTTGTCGAGCCTTAATCCAAAGAATAAAGATTGGCAGTCGGAGTGCCCATTTTTGCCCTCAATGCCAAATTTAGGTCGTAGGTTGTAGATCGTAGTCGGTAGGTGGTCATTGCGAGCCCCGCAAAGCGGGGCGTGGCAATCTAATTAAATTAAAATTATTAATAAGCTATTTCTAATAGCTACAACCTACAACCTACAACCTACAACCTACAACCTACAACCTAATTAAAATGATTTACCTACTTCACGGTGAAGAAACAATTTTGAGTCGAGAGAAATTACGGGGGATTATTAAAACCTATGTTGATAAATATCAATATTTGAATTTTTTTGATTTTGATTTTTCTAAAACGGGTGGAGGAAAAAAAAATAGTTTCGATGATTTGAGAAATGATTTGTTTAATACTTCCCTGTTTGTTACTAAAAAATTAGTGGTGGCCAGGAATTTATTCGATCAACCAGTTATTCTGGAAAAATTTTTCAAGTTAGTTGAATTAAATAATTTAGTTGACGATCAAGATTTTATCGTCTTTCTTTTTGAAGATAAGAAAATTAATCAGACTGATCTGGTTGAAATAAAAAAGATTGCCAAGATTCAAGAATTTAAAAAAATCAGCACTCAAGAGATTAGATTATTTATTCAAAAAGAAGTGGCATCATTGGGGGCGACTATCAGTCAAGAAGTCGTGGAAAAATTACTAGGCGCTAATGAAAATATGTATTGGATCAAAAATGAATTAAAAAAGTTAGCCACTTTTGATAAAAATATTAATTTAAAAAATCTGGAATTTTTAATTACTTTGGAGACCAATCCCGGCATTTTTGAGTTGACTGACAGTTTGGCGATCGGAAATAAAAAACAAGCCTTCAGGGTTTTCGAAGAGTTATTAAAAAGAGGGGAATCAGAAATGGGAATTTTTGCGATGATTATTTTCTTAGTCCGCAGTTTACTAATAGTTAAGGATAGTCGGGACAGCGATTCATCTTACGGCGGTTTAAATCCCCATGTTTTTAATAAATTAAAAAGAGGAGTCGAAAAATTTTCCTTGATCAGCCTTAAGGAAATGTACCGAGAATTATTTGAAATGGAACTAGCTTTTAAAAGTGGTCGGGGACAAATCAGGCCGCTATTAACTAGTTTCTTTTTTAGGTTTTAAATTTATGATTATTAAATTATTCACAATTAAATTATTCACATTAAATTATTCACAGTTGACAACAATTATGAGTAGAATAATATAACACTATAATAATCTAATAATAGATTTGTCCTATAATAATCTTTGATAATGAGATTATTATGGAACAAGTCTAACATAATTTTATGGAACAAATTCAAATTGAGAAAAAAAGGGGTTGGTTTTCTTTGGATGGATTAATTTTTAAACTCCTTTGTCTGGGAGTGTTTTTAGCGCCTATTTTTTTTCTACCACTAGGGGCTCATCCAGTTACTTTTAATCGGCAATTTTTGATGGTTTTCATTATTTTCCTGTCATTTTTCATTTATTTAAATAGATCATGGAAAGAAGGGAAATTGGTTTTAACTGAGAGTTATAAAACACCATTACTTTTTTTTGTAATTTATCTTGCTTCTTTATTTTTTTCTGACTCAATAAACCAGTCAATTTTTGGTATTGATGGAGGCGATGTTGATAGTTTTATTAATATTATCTCTTTTGTTTTATCATATTTTCTTGTTTCTTCTACATTGAGTGTTAATGAAGCCAAGACTTTAGTTAAGTTTTATTTAGGTTCAATATCCCTCTTGCTAATATTTCATTTTTTTCAGGTTTTTGGATCTTTTCTATCTCCTGAATTAGTTAGAAATTCTAAGTTTCTTTCCGAAGGATTCACAACCTTAGGATTCACAACCTTAGGTTCTATTTTATCATTGCTAGTTTTTTATGGAGCGAATTTAGTCTTAACAATTAGTATATTACTTAATGCGACTTTATCAAAAAGAGCTAATCTTTTTCTTTGGATTTTGTCTGGAGCGATTTTTGCGTTTTTGTTGATATTAAATCATGCTAGCTTCGGCTTTATCTGGTTATTATTGGGCTTGTCTTTTATTTTAATCCTATTATTGAAAATGTCCGTTGATGGGTTGAAGGTTAAGGGTATCAATCTTTTGATTGTTTTTATTACTTTAAGCAGTTTTCTCTATTTTTTTCCAATAAAAGGTCTTTATGATTACTTTAAATATGGTATTCAGATTTCCGAACCAGCCCTGAGTGCTAGAGCAAGTCTTGATTTGGTAAAGACTACTTGGTTTTCTGGATCACAAAGTGTTGGAGCAGTCAAAGATTTTTTGATTGGACAAGGTGGTGGTAATTTTAGCAATCAATACCTAAAATGGCGACCAGTTGATTTTAATTATATTAGAAATTTTGATTTTTCTTCAATTCCGTCACTTTCGTTACTGGTGGTTTATTCGATGTCGTTCGGGATTCTTGGTATACTTTCTTTTCTTCTTTTTCTCTTGAGTAATTTTTTCAGATCACTTATCTCTGTGATTAAGGAGAAAAAAGGGTTAATAATTACTGTAGCTTTGCCATTCATTTTCTACTTAATTATTTCTGGTTTGGTTTTTGAAATTGGCTATGTAATGGTTTTAGCCTTGTTTGTTTCTCTGGCTTTATTAAAAGTGGAAGATGGTAGTAAAATTGAGATCAATATATTTTCTACTTCTCAGAGGATATTTGTTTTGTCATTTATCATGATATTTTTAATGATTGTCTCTTTAGGAAGTATTTATTTAGAGGCTATGCGGTTTATGGCTTCTGTATACTATGATTCTGGAATAAGGGCTCTTCAGGCCAGAGACACCAATCTTGCTATTAGTAAAATATCTAATGCTATTTCTTTAGACAAGAAAAATGATTCATATCTTCGCGGTTTAGTCTCTGTTCTTTTGACTAAACTAAATTCAGAACCAGCTAAATTTCAAGAAAATTTCCAGACTATTATATTTTTGAATAATTTAGCTATCAGACTTAATCCGTTTGAACGTCTAAATTATATCAATCAAGCTAAGACTTATGAAACATTATTAGTAGCCTTATTAAGCATTAAGGATAGAAAATTGACCGAGGACGAAGCTAGCGCTTTAACAAATACGTACAAAATTATTTTGGATAGTTATCAAAAAGCCTTAGAACTTGATCCTAAGGATCCAATAATTCCACTTTTTGTTGCTAGGGTTCATTTTTCTAATAATAAATTAGAAGAGGCTGAAAAATCCCTAAATGAAGTTTTGAAGTTAAAATCTGATTATGGTGTCGCTTATTTTACTCTTGGTCAAGTCTATGAAAAACAAGGTAAATCAAAAGAAGCGATTATAGAAACTCAAAAGAGTTTAAGTCTTTCTCCTCAAGACTTAGGAGTAATTTTGCAGTTAGGTATTCTCTATTATCGTGGGGATCAATTGGAAAACGGTAAAGATTTAATGGAACAAGCTGTGACTATTTATCCTTCTAATTCTAGTTTTCGGGAACTTCTTGGTTTAATTTATGATAAATTAGGATTTAAAGATAAAGCAGTTGATCAGTTTGAGGAAGAACTCAAATTAAATCCAGGTAATCCGGAAATCAAAAATCTCATAAATAATATCAAGAGTGGTAAATCTGCGGTTACTCCGCCTTCAGGACAATAAATTTATTTCTTGAAAGATTAAAAACTTACCTCACTTTAAAAAAGCGAGGTAGTTTTTTTTGTAAATCCCGTGTTTCTAACAAGGCGAAACCTTGTAACTAGCCCAAAGGATATTCTGTTTCTAATGGGGTAGTATTTTTGCCAGTTTTATATAATCATCAAGACTTAACTCTTGGGCCCTTTTTTGGGGGTTGATGTTTAGGGATTCAAGAATCTTTTCAATTTCATTCTTGTTTAATTGAAAGCCTCTTTTGAGATTATTAAGAAGTGTTTGTCTTTTTGAAGCAAAAGCCATTTTGATTGTTTTGAAGAAATAATCTTCATTAATGGGGTCGTAAGTTATTGGGGTAAGACGAATAAAAGCGGAATCAACTTTGGGAATTGGGTGGAAATTATTAGCTTGGACGATAAATAGAATTTCTGGATGACCGTAAAATTGAACTGATAACGAGAGAAGACTGTGATTGGGTGGACCAGCCACAATTCTTTGAGCCACTTCTTTTTGAAGCATGAGAAAAGAATCCTGATGTCGATGGGCTAGAAATATTCTTAAAAATTGACCAGTAATATAGTAAGGTAAATTAGCAATAATTTTGAAATCTTGATAATCTTCGGGATTAACTTTTAAAATATCATTATTAATGATTTTAATATTTTTTAGATTATTTTTTTGAATTGTTTTTTCTAGAAAACCTGATAGTTCATCATCTTTTTCAATGGCGATAACCTGTTTTACTTGATCA
>JACQAJ010000006.1 GCA_016195045.1 Candidatus Azambacteria bacterium
TCTATTATTAGAAAGGAAATTATTAAAAGTTTAAAAAATTCTTAAAAATCCAAATTAATTAATCAAGTATAGTATTCCTGCTATTGTCAAGCATGACATTTCTACTTTGGTTTGACAGGGAATTACAAGGCGAGACCTTGTTCATGTATCTTGTTAATGTATATAGTTATCTTTTTCGATTGTATAATCCCATTAGAACTGCTTTTTGCAAAATATGATTTTCCATGGCTTGTTCAATTGTTTCTTTCGTTACTCCCTCTTTAAGAGAAAGAATGGTGTCAAGAGAATATAATTTAAAGAAATAGCGATGTTCTCGGTCGGGCGGACACGGTCCTTGATATTTTAAAGTATTAGAAGTAGTGATACCGGAAAGACCCTCTGGTTCTAATCCCTCTTTTATTTCTGTCACTGAAACAGGAAGATTAAATTTTAGCCAATGATTCCACCTTCCGTCTTCTCTGACAAACTTCGGCACATCCGGATCTTCCATAATTAAAACTAATGACCGTGCTTTTTCATCGACCCCAGAAATCCCTAGCGGCGGATTAATATTCTCCCCATCACAAGTGTATTTTGAAGGAATATTTTTATTATTTTCAAAAGCGGAACTAGTAAGAGTCAGTATTTTCATAATTTGGTTTTTAGTAATAAGCTCGATCTTTTTATTTTCTGGTTTAGAAAAAATCAAAATGAAAAAATAAAAGATCGAAATGATAATTAAAAATATTAAAATTACTTTTTGAATTCTTCTTAACATTTTAATTTTAAACTTGGCAAACTTGACGAACTTTATAACTTTATAACTAACTTCAACAATGCCATTCTAATCAGCAGTCCATAGTAGGTTTGTTTGAAATAAACGGCTTGAGGAAGTTTATCGACTTCGGTTAAGATTTCATTGACGCGGGGGAGCGGATGCATAATGATTGATTTTATTTTCATTTTCTTGACTAGCTCACCGTCGATCGTATAACACCCATTAAATTTTTCATATTCTTTTTTGGTAGCAAAACGTTCTTTTTGAATTCTGGTTTGATAAAGAACATCAACTTTTCCAACTATTGAAAATAAATCCGTGGTCTCTTCGTAGTCAGTCTGCTGTTCTTTTAAATATATTTTTATATCTTCTCCGACCCGCAAGCCGATTGGAGAAACAAAATAAATTTTAATATTTTTATATTTTCCTAGCAAATAAGAAAGCGAACGAATTGTCCTGCCGTTCTTGAGATCACCCACCAAAGCAAGAGTGATTCCGTCAATCTTCCCTAATTCTCTTTTGATGGTATATAAATCGAGGAGGGCTTGGGTTGGATGTTGTCCCGCCCCATCACCGGCGTTAATAATAGGAACCGAAGATACGGAAGCCGCTCTTTCGGCTGAGCCCTGTTCATCGTGACGTAAAACAATGACATCAGCATAATTACCGATCACCTTAATCGAATCTTCCAGGGTTTCACCTTTTGCTACCGAAGAAAATTCTTTGGCGTTTTCAGTAGTAATAACACTTCCACCTAATCGGATCATCGCCGATTCAAAAGAAAACCGCGTCCGCGTACTCGGTTCATAAAAAAGGGAAGCCATGATCTTTCCTTTCAACACCTGACTCTTCTTTTTTTCCAAAGCCGTAGCCAGCGCAAAAATCCGATTGATTAATTTCTGATCAAGCTGTTGTGATTTAATAATGTGCTTCATTTTAAATAGATTCAAGATTCATTTATAGGAAATTGTAAGCCATTAGTTAATAACTAGCAACCAATGCGCTGACTTATCTTTGTCACCTATTTTAGACGGCCGTCTAAAATAGGTGACAAAGATAAGAGCAAAATTAATTAACTGCGAATTATATTTAGCGACCTGAACACTGAGTTATAAAAGTTATCCCCAGTCAGACATCGTGTTAAACTAAACTTATTGTTATATAATTAAAACAATTCGTACTATCTAACTAATTTTCTATGAAAAGTGGCCTCTTAGCAAAACTAATCGTTTTATCCTTAAGTGTTTTGATTATTGTGTTTTTCAGAATCATGGCAACGACTATTTATCCCAAAAACCTTGATATTTCAGCAATTCCGAGTTTTTTAATTCATAAACTTTTTGGGCAGGAATCAAGTAGTAGAGATCGAATGTATGTTCGATCATTACGAGACCCCGACCAAGATAAAGATGGCCTAGAAGATTCCATTGCCGAAGCGCAAATTTACAAAACTAGTTCGAAAAATTTTAATTCAAACGGTAGCAAAATTAGCGACGGAGAATATATCTATAATCTCTACCGCAAAGCCTTTGAAAGTGATAATGAGGGATTATTAGCCCAGTATCGAATAAATCTTAAACGATACGGAGTCAAGTCTAGTCCTAATTCAATGGTAGCCAGTATTGGCGGAGCTTTTCTTAATGATTCTTCGAATTCCGAAACACCGGAAACCTACGATTTTTATGTTAATCTGCCCGCAGAAATTCAAGTCATAGTTAAACAAGCCACTGATTTTCGCTTACAGGGTAATTATGAAAAATCACTGGAATTACTCCAAAATGTTTTATCAAAAAACCCCAATTCATCAATTATTAAATATCATCTCGGTTTTACTTATGGCAGTCTAAAAAATTACGAAAAAGCTCTGACCATCTACGAAGAAATTGTTAATGATCCAGTTGTCAAAAGCCCACTTCTCTATAGTGGCCTCGCTTCAATGAGTCAAGCCCTAGGAAAAGAAGATAAGTTTGTGGAATATTTAGAACTTTCAATCAAAGACTTTCCAGAAGACTTGAATCAATATCTCAAATTGGCTTCCTATTATCAAAGGAAAAATGAACTTGATCGGGCGATTGAAATCTTAAATAAAGGATTAGAAATTCAGCCGAGGTATGCTGATTACTATAATGCCCTGGGAGTGATTGCCGGTCTTAAGGGTGACAAAAAAACCGAACTTGATCTTTACAAAAGAGCAGTCACCTACGATTTTCGTTATGCGCCTGGTCATTTTAATCTTTCGGTTCTTTATGAACAATTTTACGATGACCTAAATAATGGACTAACTGAAGCGCGAATCGCTTTTGAGATCGATCCCAGTCCACGAAATCTGGGTCAAGTAATTTTACTTTATAGTAAACTGGGAAATAAAGCTAAAGCCCTGGAACTGGAAAACCAACTTTTGGCTATGAAAAATATCGGTGGCGGAGCCTTTAATAGCCTTGGATTAGTTTATCTCGATCAAGGGAATTATCAAAAAGCCGAAATGTATTTAAGAAAGGCCTTAGAAGCTGAACCTCGTCTCGCCAATATTTATAATAATTTAGGCGCTCTTTTAAGCTCCACCAATAGAAGTGACGAGGCTTATCTCGCCTATCAAAAAGCTGTCGAAATAGACCCGAACTATACCACAGCTCTACTCAATTTAGGCATTTACCATACTAATAAAAAACAATACAAACAAGCAATCAGTAGTTTTCAAAAGGCCACCGATTTAAATCCTAATCTTTCTAAAGCCTATGATCATCTTGGTTATATTTACTGGTTACTGCGTGATAAAGAATTATCTAGATTTTATTACAAAAAAGCTGTTGAACTTGGCTCAAAAGATACTTCAACCATTGAAAATCTCAAAATTCTTGGTGAATAATAGATTTTTAAGATATTTACACATGTTATTCTGGACAGAGCAAAAAAATTCTTTATATCAAGTCATTATTAAAATCCTTCGGTCGATGCGGCATTTAAGTTTAATTTTATCGATATGAATAAATATATTGCTGAATTATTAGGAACTTTTGGACTAACTCTAGCGATCACATTGTCTCTCAATAGCGCTTTTGCTGTGTCGACACCAGTCATCGCTGCGTTAACCTTAGGATTATTTGTCTATACTATTGGTCCTATTTCCGGAACTCACATCAACCCAGCAGTTACCCCTGGACTTTTAAGTATTAAAAAGATTGGTTTGCAAGATACGGTGGGATATATCATATCACAGTTTGTCGGAGCCGGACTGGCCTTGTATCTTTCAAATTTATTTATAACTAATCCCTTATCAATAACAGTGCTTAATACCGGAAAGGTTGGCCTATTCGAATTTATTGGTATGTTTTTCTTTACTTTTGGAATTGCCGCGGTCGTAACTGGCAAAACTCCTGCTTCTCTTAGTGGATTTATCGTTGGAGCGTCTCTTTTGTTAGGTATTTCATTTGCCAATTTTGGATCAAACGGAATCTTAAACCCAGCTGTCGCTTTTGGTATCGGTTCTTTTTCTTTGATGTATGTTATTGGTCCCATACTCGGTTCAATTGCTGCCATGCAAGCATTTAAGTTTTTATCCAAATAACTCTTAACTCCACGAGACTATTAAAATTAATTAGACCTCTGATTGTGCATCTATTTGGTGGTCATTATACCAAAAAGTTCGGACTTACTTCCAGCAGAACCCCGACTGATGTGCCACGCGCGGAGCGCGTGGTGGCTCTAAATTAAATCGTACGCTCAACGAATCGCCCCACCACCGCCTCGCGGACTCGGCGGAAATCCAGAAAGAAAAACACTTAAATTTCTTCCTTGGCTATATTGAATCTCAATTTGGATCCTTTCATTCAAGCTCAAAAACTTACATTCTTTTCTTTTTATTTTGTTTGTTTTGTTTTTCATATCGCTTAGTATAGAAGACTAAGCGTGGCAACTCAATGTTGAACTCGGGAAATTTATTCTGTTAAATATTTTATTTTTATGCTAGATTTAGATTATGCAATCAGAAGAAACTAGTCAAAACCAAAATTCTAATCAAAATGTCGATACTACCTATTTAATTCCGGGATCGATTATTCTGGCTGGTCTTATTATTGCCGGGGCGATTTATTATAGTAAATCTGATCAAGTAAATAATCGAAAATTACCAGACAATATTAATTCTCCCAAAGAAACCGCTGTTAATGTCGAAGCGATCAAACCAGTTAGTTCCAGGGATCATATTTTAGGTAATCCCAAGGCCCCTGTTAAATTGATTGAATTTTCTGACCTAGAATGTCCTTTCTGTAAGAATTTTCATTTAACTCTAAAAAAGATAATGTCTGAATATGGGAATGACGGGCGGCTAGCTTGGATCTATCGTCATTTTCCTCTAGACGCGATTCATTCCCAATCAAGAAAAGAAGCAGTGGCAACAGAATGTGCTAATGACCTAGGTGGTAATAATAAATTTTGGGAATATCTTGATAAGGTTTTTGTTGTGACGCCATCAAATAATGGCCTTGATTTAGCAATTTTACCAAGATTAGCTAAAGAAATTGGTTTGGATGAAGCCAAGTTTAGAATTTGTCTTGAGAGTAATCGTTATGATGATCACATTCAACAAGATTTAGATGATGCTCAAAATTCTGGCGGCAATGGAACTCCTTTCAATGTCATTATTGCTTCCAATGGTAAGAAGTTCCCCTTTTCTGGGGCCTTACCTTATGATCA
>JACQAJ010000081.1 GCA_016195045.1 Candidatus Azambacteria bacterium
ATCTTCTTGATTGAAAATCAACCGTATTAGAACAAGAATGGGTCTCTCGATATTGATTTTGCCCAGGTAACCAGGCTTCAATATCATAGGTAATAGCGCTTTGATTGCTTAAATCACCGGTACAGAGACTAACTACTTGGTAAGGAAGTTTTAGTAATTGCATTAGTTTTTCTTCCATTGATAAGATTAATTCCAGTTCTTGGACGGAATTTCCCGGGGTCGTCAGACTAAACATTTCAATTTTATCGAATTGGTGAACTCTTAAAATTCCTTTAGTATCTTTACCGTAAGATCCGGCCTCTCTTCTAAAACAAGGAGAAAAACCCACATAACGACGGGGTAAATCTTTTTCTTCGAAAATTTCATTGGCATGCATGGGTCCAATGGCTTGCTCAGAAGTCCCGATTAAGTATAAATCATCTTTTTCTAGGTGATAGATTTCATCGGCTCCCCTTTCCATATAGCCCATGGCTTTCATCATTTCTGGTTTAATCATAACTGGCGGCAGAACGGGATTAAATCCTTCTTTAGAAAGAACTTCTAAGGCTAATTGAATTAAGGCAAATTCTAAATTGACTAACTTACCTTTTATGTAACCGAAACGAGCCCCAGAAGTTTTGGCGCTTCTTTCGGTATCAATTAAATCTAGTTTTTGGTCTAACTCTATGTAATCTTTAGGGTTGGTCACTAATGGTAATTTTGTTTGACCGATTTTTCTTAAAACGACATTATCTTTTTCGTCTTGGCCAATTGGGACACTGGCTAAAGGTAGATTAGGGATCTGATACATCAAGTCTAAATATGTTTGATTGATTATTTTTAATTCTGATTCCAGGGCTTGAGTCTCAGTTTTTATTCGCATGGCCTCATCAGATTTTCCTGTTAATTTATTTTTTTGACTTTTTAAATTATCTAAATTTTTGATTAAATCTAATTTTTTTTGATCGATATTTAATAATTGATCAATATCAACTTTTACTCTTTTATTTAAGAGGCTGGTTTTTACTTGTTCCGAATTTTCTCTGATAAATTTGATGTCTAACATATATCTAAATTAAAATTTAAAAATCAAAATGTAAAATGATAGATCAAAATTCAAAAATGAATTGAAAGAATAATTTTGACATTTTTAACTGTCATTTTTATTTTTGATTTTTGCATTTTGATTTAATAAACAATTATAATCTATAGATTTTACTTCTTCTTTTCTTTCATTGTTGGAAATAACAAGACTTCCTTAATATTGGGGGAGTTGGTTAAAAGCATAGTGAGGCGATCAATTCCAATCCCTAATCCAGCTGTTGGAGGCATTCCGTATTCTAAAGCCTCAATAAAATCTGTATCATAATTTTGAGCTTCTTCATCACCTTTTTCTTTTAACTTTTTTTGATTTTTAAATCTTTTTTCTTGCTCAATTGGGTTATTAAGCTCAGAAAAAGCGTTGACGATTTCTAAGCCACCAACAATCAATTGGAACCGTTCTACCTTGGTTGGATCATCCTCTTTTTCTTTGGCGAGAGGTGATATTTCTATCGGATGATTGATAATAAAGGTGGGTTGAATTATCCTTGGTAGAGTTAACTTTTTATAGATTTCATCAATCAGTTTAATTTTACTGGTCTTGATTTTGGGATCAGCTTCAATTTTTAACTCTTTTAATTTTTTATTTAATTTTTCGAGGCTAATTTTTTTATAATCTTCGCCGAGTTCATTATTGACTAGGGTTTCGAATTCAATTCTTTGCCATGGTAATTTATTAAAATTAATTTTTTCGCCCTGGAATTCTATTTCATGGTGTTGAAAAACCGAATTTACAATGTTTAAAAACATTTTTTCAGTAAATTCCATTAAATAATTATAATCTTTATAGGCAATGTAAAGCTCGATCGCGGTAAATTCAGGATTATGGGTTTTATCCATTCCTTCGTTTCTAAAATTCTTTGCTATTTCATAGACTTTTTCAAAACCACCAACAATGAGTCTTTTTAGATAGAGTTCTGGGGCGATTCGAAGATAAAGATTTAAATTTAAAGCATTGAGTTTGGTTTTAAATGGCTTAGCAGTGGCTCCTCCATAAAGTGGTTGAAGAACGGGGGTTTCCACTTCGATAAATTTATCATCATCTAAGAATTTTCGAAGGGTGGTAATAATTTTCGAACGAGTTTCAAAGATCTTGCGGACATCCTTATTCATTATCAAATCTAAGTATCTTTTTCGATAACGTTCTTCGACATCAGTTAGGCCATACCATTGGGTTGGTAAGGGATTAAGAGTTTTACTAATAATTTTAAAATCTCTCACC
>JACQAJ010000083.1 GCA_016195045.1 Candidatus Azambacteria bacterium
ATTCGATTCTTTTACCCTAGACCCTATTCTTGATCACAGGTTTTTGCTATAATGAAGACAGTTCATCATTAGAATTAAATCTTAAATCTTAAATCTTAAATCTTAAATTATTCATATGGTCAAAATTATTAAAATTTTTAAAGACGAAGAGATTCCTTTTTTAATTGATCGCCTTAAGTCAGTTGATGAAGATAGTTTAGTCTTGCTAATTCCACCAGGTTTTTCTTCGCTTCAAACTGTCTCTGATTTTCAATTACTTAAAAGAGAAATTGATCTGATTGATAAACGCATTAGTATTGCCTCGGCTGATTTGGCGATCATTAATTTAGCGAGACGAACCGGTTTTTCTATTAAGCAAATGTCTGTCTTAAATCAGTCGTCCAGGAAGATTTATGATATTATCCCACCAACGAAACAGCCTTCTATTGATATTGAAGATTTATTTGATGAAGAACCGGCAGCTGTTAAAGAAAAATTACCTCTTCGTTCGTCTCAAGTGGATCAGGACAGGCCAATTATCAAGGAAATAAAAGAAGAGATAAAATCAACTTTTAGGAACATTATCTCTCAGAGTACCGAAGATGAATCTGAAATTAAAAATGAGTCTCAATTTGAATCAGAAAGCAAAATCAAAACTGAAAATAGAAATGCCCAATATCCTCCTCAACAATTTTTACAAAAGAGAAAGATTAACAATGAGACTGAATTTCATCAGAAAAAGATCGATAATGATCAAAAAGATTTAGGTTCAGTTTCTCGATATTCCAATGATCGTGATAGTCAAAAAGAAAAAAAGTCTTTCATAAAACAATTTTTTCTGAAACCAACTTTTGGGATTATTTTAATTTTGATATTAGTTATTGGCGGTTATTTATATCTATTTTCAGGGGTTACAGTCACGGTTAATACCTTGGTCTCTCCAATTAATCTTGATTTAAATATTTTAGCTGGAGTAAAAAATCCTGTTGTTGATTCTTCAAAGAATCAAGTGCCAGCCCAGCTGATCAGGGTTGAAAAAAGTCTCAATCAGAAATTTATTGTTACTGGTGAAAAAGAAGTTGAGACGAAAGCCCGTGGTAAAATTATTGTTTTGAATGCTTTTTCTTCGGTTAAGCAGTTTTTGAAAATCGATACAAGGTTTCGATCTGATGGCGGGAAAATCTTTAAATCAATAACTAGTATGACAGTACCAGGCGCTAAGATTGAAGATGGAAAAGTAATTCCTTCTAGAACGGAAGTTGAGGTTATTGCCGATGATATTGGCTCTGATTATAATATTGCTCCGACAAACTTTACTATTCCAGGTTTTGAGGGGACAAGTAAATTTAAGGGATTTACCGGGGAATCAGTGAAAGCGATGAGCGGTGGTGCTAAGGGGAAGGTGAAAGTTGTTACAGCCAGTGATATTGAAAAGGCTAAATCAGAATTAGGGAAAAGACTTTCTGAAAACCTAAAATCAGGTCTTTTTGAAAATATACCTAAAAATTTAGAGTTTCTTCCGGCTGCTTATCGAGAAGATATTTTTGAAAGTGTTGCTAAGCCAGGACTTAATGAGATTGGGGAGACTTTTGAATACAGAATTAGCGGTCAAGCCAGGGGATTAATATTTGATAAAAATGATGTCGAAAAAATTATCACTTTTAATTTATCTAAAGAATTAAAACCTGATGATGTTTTAGTTAATGTTGGTCGTAAACTCGATTATGCTTTAAATCGAATTGATTTTGACAATGGATTATTAGAGCTTAAATTAACTCTCAAATCAGGTTATTATAAAAAGATTGACGAAGATTTATTAAAAGAAAATCTTTTAGGTAAATCAGAAGACGCAGTCAAGTCCATTCTACTTGGCGATAAAAGAATTGATTCAGCTCAAATTAGTTTTTGGCCATTTTGGATTAAATCGGTTCCAACTAAGTTAGACAGAATACAACTAAAGGTGGTTAATAGTTATTAGTTAATTATTTATAAACCCTCAAATAATCGTTGACAGTCTATTGTATCCATGCTAAAAATAACAAAGTCAATAGAGTCAATATTATAAATTATGTCTGAGTCTGAAAAAGTTAAGCAGGATGGAGTTATTGAAGAAACATTACCCAATGCCAATTTTCGGGTTAGATTAAATAACGGAAGTTTGGTGTTGGCCTATCTTTCTGGGAAAATGAGACTTTATTTTATTCGTCTTTCTTTGGGAGATAAAGTAGTGGTGGAATTATCACCTGATGGAAATAGAGGGAGAATAGTTTTGAGGAAGTGAAAAACTAATAGTGTCTAACAGGCAGAATTCAGGATTTTAGAGTTTTGAATGATAGACATTATTCTACTTAAATTACAAGGGACTGTTGCCAGATACGCTTTCGTAGCGAAACAAGATATTTTTGAATTAAAATCGTTGAATAAATTTTGAGGTTTATCTGTAGATAAGCCGAAAAATTTTGAAACGATTATAATATCAAAATATCTTGTTGCAGTAGAAATGGTATTTGGCAACAGTCCCTATAAGCCCTCTAGGCAAATTAATTGATTTAGTATAAGATCAATTAAAAATCAGAAGCTAGATATTAGAATCTAGAAACTCGAAGTAGTTTCCAATATGACTTCTAGCTCCTGTTTTCTATTTTCTATTTTCTAGTGTTTATGAAAGTCAAAGCATCAGTCAAGAAAATTTGCAGTAAATGTAAAACCGTCAGTCGTCATCGACGGATTTATGTTATTTGTGAAATTGCCAAACATAAACAGAGACAAGGATAAACTTAGTGAGTAGTTTGTAGTGAGTAGTTCGTAGTAAATTTTTCTACCAACTACCAACTACCAACTACCAACTACTTTGGTATGCCGAGAATTGCTGGAATTGATATTCCTGAAAAAAAAAGAGTCGAAATTGCTCTGACTTATATTTATGGTATAGGAAGCTTTTTGTCTAATAAAATTCTGAAAAAAGCTAAGATTGATTTTAATCTTAGAGTTAATAAATTGTCTCCAGAACAAATTGGTGTTTTAAAAAATATTGTTGAAAAAGAATTTATAATTGAAGGTGATTTGAGGCGAGAGAGAATGATGAACATTAAACGATTAAAAGATATCAATTCTTATCGAGGAATACGACATAAGAAGAATTTACCTGTCTATGGTCAAAGAACAAAAACTAATTCAAGAACAAGACGAGGAAATATTAGAAAAACGGTCGGTTCTGGTCGTAAGCCAGCCGCGTCGGCCACCTAAGAGGTTAGTGAAAAGTGAAAAGTGAAAAGTGAAGAGTTTATAAAGTTTATTAATAATTTACTTTTTAACTTTCAACTTGATGAACTTTCAACTAATTAAGATGGGTAAAAAAAGAGTTATTACTAAAACAGATGAAGTCAAAGTAGATGATAAAAAATCATCAGCTTCTTCAGCCAAGTCAGTTAGACATATTCTTTTCGGGAATGTTTATGTTAATGCGACTTATAATAATACTCTTATCTCTGTTACCGATATGAATGGCGCGGTGTTAGTCTGGGGTTCATCTGGAAATGCTGGTTTTAAGGGGGCTAAGAAAGCGACACCATATGCGGCTTCTAGGGTGGGTGATATGGTGGCAGAAAAGTTAAAGAAATCAAATATAGGCAATTTAACTGTTTATCTAAAAGGAGTAGGAAGTGGCAGAGAATCAGCGATTAGAGCGCTAGCTGGCAAGGGTTTAAATATTATTGCCATTAAGGATATAACACCAGTACCGCATAACGGTCCAAGAGCTCCTAAATCAAGGAGAATCTAAATAGCTCCTAGCATCTAGTCAAATTTTATCAATGTTTCATGGGCTTGAAATATTCTAGAATTGGTTAGTAGTTAGAGGTTTCTTCAGATGCTTATAAAAAAGAAATGTAAACTAGAAAGATCACTTGGCGAAAAACTCTTTTTAAAAGGGGATCGTTGTAATTCGTCCAAATGTGGATTAGCTAGACGACCAGTTCGTCCGGGTATTCATAGTAATGTTAAGGTTGGTAAAAGAAAAAAATCTTCAAAAACTGAATTTGGTCGCCAGCTTAATCATAAACAGAAACTTAGATTTAGTTATTTACTTTCTGAAAAACAATTACGTAAGTATTTTGATCAGGTAAAAGAAAAAGATAATGCGCCGGAATTATTACTAAAAAAGATTGAATCAAGATTAGATAATATTGTATTTCGCTTGGGATTAGCTAATTCACGTTCTAAGGCGCGTCAATTAGTTTCCCATGGACATATTTTGGTTAATAAAAAAATAGTAAAAGTTCCTTCGGTAAATATTATTATTAATGACGAGATTAGTTTGAAAGAATTATCGAAAGGCAAGATATTAACTGACGCTCTTAAGTTAAAAATGAAACAAAATATTTTACCTGGTTGGCTAACTTTTTCTCAGGAAGAATTAAACGGTCAAGTAAAAGATCAGCCAATGGTCGAAGATTTAAGAAATAATTTTAATTTACAATCAATAGTCGAATACTATTCGAGATAAATAATTTAAGATATAAGATTTATGATTTAAGATTTATGAATAATTTCAAAATCTAAAATCTAAAATCTAAAATCTAAAATTTAAAGATTATGATCCCATTACCATCAAAAATAAAAACTATTAGTGACGATGAACAGCACGGTGTTTTTGAAATTGTCAATCTTTATCCTGGTTATGGTATTACCATTGGTAATGCTATCAGACGGGTTATTTTAAGTTCGATATCAGGCGCCTCTATTACTTTTATAAAAATTAAAGGTGTTAATCATGAATTTTCTACTATCCCAGGTGTTCTAGAGGATGTGATAGAGATAATGATGAATATTAAACAAGTTCGGGTAAAATTAATTGGCAATGAAACACAGACGCTTTCTTTCAAGTCTAAAGGAGTTGGTGATTTTAAGGCTGGTGATATTGTTTGCCCAAGTCAGGTGGAAGTAATGAATAAAGATCAACATATCGCGTCATTAACTGATAAAAAGGTTGATTTCGATATTGAATTGACAGTTGAGCGTGGTCTAGGTTATGAGCCAGTAGAATCTCGTAGCAAGGAAAAATTAGAGATTGGTACTATTGCCCTAGATGCAATTTTTACCCCAATTAGAAAGATAAATTTTGAGTCAGAAGATATGCGGGTAGGAAATCAAACTAATTTTAATCGTCTTACTATTAATATTGATACAGATGGCAGCATTCTTCCATCAGAAGCCTTGAATCAGGGAATTGAGATTTTGACTTCTCAGTTTAGTCAATTTTTACCAGAAAAAATCAATAATTCTATTTTTAATGAAGAAAAATTAGATACTAATGAATTATCTGGTAAAGAAATTAATGATAATGTGAGTGGAGAACTTTCTGATGAAGATTTAGCCTCAATAGAAGCTCAACCAGTAAGATATCTCGAGCTTTCAACAAGATTAACTAATGCCTTAATTCAGTCAGGAATAAAAACAGTTGGTAAATTGATTAAGAAGAAACCAGAAGTCTTATTGGAATTTAAGGGTGTTGGTAATAGAGGAGTTGAAGAGATAAATAATAAATTGGCCAAATATAAATTAAGTTTGCGAAAGAAATAATAAGGTTAGTTAAAAGTTGTAGAAGTTCATAAAGTTGTAGAAGTTCATAAAGTTGTAGAAGTTCATAAATAATTTACTTTATAACTTTCAACTTTATAACTTTATAAACTAATTTTATGATTAAAAAAAGAAGATTTTCAAGAATAGGAAAAGTTAGAACTGCCTTTTTTCGCGGATTAATGAGGAATTTAATCTTGAACAAAAAGATAAAGACGACCGAGGCTAGAGCTAAAGCTATCAGGCCAACCGTTGAGAAGTTAATTACTTTGGCTAAGAAAAAAAATTTGGCTAGTAAAAGATTATTAATTTCTAGATTATCTGATTTGGAAGCCTCAAAAAAACTGGAAGAAATTATTAAGGATTATGATAATCGAGCCGGCGGTTATCTTAGAATAATTAAATTAGATCAAAGAAAATCAGATGGAGCGAAAATGGCCATGATTGAGTTCGTCTAATACACGAATTGCAACGAATGTCATTCACGAATTGCAACGAATATTAATAAAATAAATTCGTCGCCATTCGTAATAAATTCGTCGCCATTCGTGAATTACATATGAAAGAATACAATTTTAATGCATCAGATTATGTTTTAGGACGTCTGGCTTCAGAGGTCGCCTATATTTTGGCTGGTAAAAATGAACCATCTTATGAAAGACATATTCCATCCAGTAATGTTATTAAAATTATTAATTGTGGTCAGATAAAAGTAACTGGGAATAAATTAAAAGATAAGATTTATTTTCATCACTCTGGGTATCTTGGGGGGATGAAAAAGACTTTGCTTGGCGAATTATTAAAGAAAGATTCTCGTGAAGTTTTAAGAAAAGCTATTTATGGCATGTTACCTAAGAATAGATTAAGGGCGGGTTTAATGAAGAATTTAATTTTAGAGAAATAAATAATTTCAGATTTAAGATATAAGATTTATGATTTATGAATAATTTTGATTTAATTCTTCTTATCAAAATCCCCAATTCTTAATTCGTAATTCTTAAATCTTAAATCATAAATTGATGAAAGAAACAATCGTTAAAAAAACAAAATATTTTGAAGGGCTTGGCCGCAGGAAAAGAGCCATCGCTAGAGTTAGAGTACAAAGTGATATTACTGATATCTCTGTTAATAATTTTGATTATACAAAGTACTTTCCGACTGAGTTAATGAGAGAGGTGGTTATGGCGCCGTTTAACAAGTTAAAAATTATTGGCAAATTTGGCGCGACAGTGAAAGTTAACGGCGGCGGTTTAGTATCTCAATCAGAAGCTATTAAGTTGGGTATGGCTAGGGCTTTAGTTGAGCTCAATCCAGATTATCGAGTCAAGTTATCGCGATTGGGATATTTACGAAGAGATCCAAGAGAAAAAGAAAGGAAAAAATACGGTCTTAAAAGAGCTCGAAAAGCGCCCCAATGGGGAAAGAGATAACAATTTAGTTTGTAGTTTGTGGTGAGTAGTTTGTAGTAAATTTTTCTACCAACTACCAACTACCAACTACCAACTACCAACTACCAACTAAACATGGGTTTACCAGTTAAACGTCATACAAGTTCTAAAAGAAAACGTCGTCGATCACATCTAGCTATCCAAGAATGTAATTTGGTGAAGTGTTCTCATTGTGGAAATCAGGCTTTGTCTCATAGAGTCTGTGGGCAATGTGGTTACTATAAAGGAATCCAAATTATTGATGTTTTTACTAAACTTGATAAAAAAGAAAAGAAGAAAAAAGAAAAAGAATTAGCGATGCAAGGAAAAAAAGTTGCCTTAGAAGAAAAAGAATCAGCCATCAATGAAAAAGAAATAGAAAAGAACACAAAAGAAATAAGCCAAGAAAGAAAGAAAACCAACGATCTTCTGAAAAACAAAAAGAAATCTTAAATCTAAAATTTCTTCATCATGAGTAATCGTCATCTTTGTCGTTCAATCGTTTTACAATCATTATATGAGTGGGATTTCTTGAAAAAGAATAATGATCAATTAGAAAATATTATTAAAAGAAATATTGAGGATTTTGC
>JACQAJ010000011.1 GCA_016195045.1 Candidatus Azambacteria bacterium
TAGAAGAAAGTTCTGGATGACTGATTTCCCCTAAGTAAAGACATTTTAAATTATCAATATCAATAAAATAGGTTTGGTTACCACCTTCATTTAAACAGCAAAAATCAATCCCCTTAATATTATATTCTCCCGGAGAATCAATAACAAAATCAGCGTTAACCGACTTGGCCACCTCACTTTGGGGTGAACCGGTCGAACCACAGCTAATGGCAATATCAGGACGCTGAAGTAAAACATTAACCAAACCCAGCTCCTTATAATCACTATAAGGATTGATGATCAAATTAACTGGTTTAGTAGCGCTCGTTGATAATTTTAAACAAAAATGTCCGTACCAAGAAATAGTCATGAGATAGTTAATAATGATTAATTACTTTGATTACTTTATCATAAACAAAAATAAGTTCAATAATTAATTAAACTTGATAGATTAAAATTACAATAAATCTTAATTCTTAAATCTTAAATCTTAAATCTATTTCTCTCCGTTCAAGAGTTTAAATACTTGCATGGCCACGATTGACCCAATGATTGGCCCGATAATATACATCAGGGAAAAAGAACCGATCCCAAAAGCCACCGCTGGATTTAAGACTCCATTTGATTTAAAACTCGCTAACGAAAGGCCTAATAAAAGTGATCCGCCAACAACAAAGCCACTTAAAGAAGCTGGGGTTTTACCGAAGACAACGGCCGCAATCCCAAAAGCAAAGAAGAACATACCAATAAATTCAAAAATGCCAACCGTCCCAGTGTTAGCCGCCGTCAGCACGACAGGATTAACTATAAATTGACTGGCTACCACCATCGCTAAGCCGGCACCAATAAACTGAGCCACAATATAACCAAGAGTCTCTTGAAGACCAATTTTTTTAATACTCAAAAGCCCTAACGTCACGGCTGGATTGATATGAGTTCCAGAAATATGACCAATCGTATAGACAAACAAGCCTAAGGTTAACGCAGCCAAAACGGCCGTCGCCACCGGAAAAGCACCATTAAGAGATAATAAAACTACCAGGGTCAGCCCAAAAGTTCCCAATAATTCGGCAAGATATTTATTCATATTCATAAAATTTTATTATACAATCTTCAAATCTTGAAGATTGTATACAGTTAATAATTCAATTAATTAGTCTATTCTCGGCCTTTTTAATACTATACCAGAATCTTGTTCAATGAATAGCGACGGTCTTGTTTCTCGTTGACTTTGAATCAATTATTTGACTATAATATTAGACATGGACGAAAATACAAAAACCCTGGCACTTGATTTAGAAACTCAACATTCGTTTCAAGAAATTGGAGGCAATAACGATAAACATCATCTGCTTAAGATTTCCGTCGTCGGTGTTTTTGATTACCAAGGTCAGCAATTTTTGACTTTTGAGGAAAATCAACTTGAGGCTCTCGAAAAACTTCTTAAAGAACGAGATACTTTAATTGGTTTTAATATTAAAGCTTTTGATATTAAAGTTTTAGAGTCTTACTTAGATTTCGATTTTAAAAAATTAAAAATAATTGATTTGATGGATCAACCGAGCCTTTATCTTAATCATCGTGTCTCTTTAGATAGCCTAGTCACCACCACTTTATCGGAAAAGAAAAGTGGCGATGGATTAAAGGCTGTCGAACTTTATCGAAACGGAAAAATGGCAGAGCTAAAGAAATACTGCCTGGAGGACGTCAGATTAACCAGAGATCTCTACGAATACGGGAAAAAACATCACCAAGTGATTTTTAAATCAAAATATACCTTAAAAGACCAAGCCATTTCCGTTAATTGGTAAATTTTTCGATATATGGTAAAATATTAAAAATAAATAATTAACCCTTGACACTAAATTACTAACAAGTCAAATATTAATATAATGCCTAACACAAGAAAAGTATTGTTAATGACGATTTTAACCAGCCTAATCACTTCGATTTTGGTGGCTGGTCTTATTGTTGGTTTTTTTCGAGTTGATATTCTAAATAAATTTGGGAAAATTCCGCCGTCAATTATTAGAGAAATAGTGAAAGTTGAAACTGATCAAAAGATTATCGAAGAATTAGAAAAAATAAAAAATCTCTCTTCTCGAGATTCTTCTCGAGATCCGCGGGAAGAAAAAATAATCAATTTAGTCAAAAAAACTGGCGGATCAGTGGTCAATGTTATTGCCTCGAAAGATTTACCGGTTTTTGAACAATCTTTTGTTAATCCTTTTGAAGGCACTCCCAACGCCGATTTTTTTAAACAATTTTTCCCAGGCTTTCAGGTTCCCCAATCCCGACAAAAAGGGACCGAAAAACAACAAGTTTCCGCTGGAACGGGTTTTATTGTTTCTTCGGATGGTTTGATTTTAACCAATAAACACGTGGTTTCTTTAGACGATGTTGAATATACCGTTTTAAATAATAAAGGTGAAAAATTTCCCGCTAAAGTTTTAGCTCGCGACCCAGTTCAAGACCTCGCTATTATAAAAATCGAAAAAAATAATCTGACTTCTCTGGTTTTAGGTGATTCAGAAAAATTAGAAGTTGGTCAAACAATTATTGCAATTGGCAATGCTTTAGGTGAGTTTGAAAATTCTGTCTCCGTCGGAGTCATTTCGGGATTAAAAAGAAATATTTCAGCTTCAGGTGGTGGAGTCACGGAATCATTAGAAAATATTATTCAGACTGATGCCGCCATTAATCAAGGAAATTCGGGTGGACCTCTCTTAAACCTGGATGGCGAAGTCATTGGTATTAATGCCGCCACCGTCATTGGCGCCCAAAATATTGGTTTTGCTATCCCCATCAATAATGCTAAAAAGGATATTGCCAGTGTTAAAGTTACCGGTAAAATATCTTATCCTTTTTTAGGGGTGAGATATACGATCCTCAATAAAGAAAATTCGGCTAAAAACAATCTTTCGGTTGAATATGGCGCCTGGATTCGTGGCAATAGTTCCACTGAACCCGCTGTCACCCCGGGTTCACCAGCTGAAAAAGCCGGCTTAAAGGAAAATGATATTATTTTAGAATTTGATGGGATAAAAATTACTGAGGAAAATCCCTTAAATAAACTAGTTGGGAAAAAATCAGTTGGGGATACTATTAATCTAAAAGTTTTAAAAGGCGGTAAAGAAGTAACGGTAAAAGTAATTTTAAAAGAAAGAAAAAATTAATGAGATTTAGGATTTAAGAATTAAGATTCAAGAATAATTATTCATAAATCTTAAATCTCAAATCTTAAATCTAATTCTTATGGAAAAATTCAATCAATATTTAATTCCCACCGTGATTGAAAAAACGAGCTACGGCGAAAGAGCTTATGATATTTATTCTATGCTTTTAAAGCAACGGATAATTTTTCTGGGAACACCAATTACAGACGCGGTCGCTAATTCGATTATTGCCCAGCTTTTATTCCTGGATTCCCAAGAAGAAAATAAAGATATTAAGCTTTATATTAATAGCCCCGGAGGATCTATTCCAGCTGGTTTGGCTATTTACGACACCATGCAATTTATTAAATCAGATATTGAAACTATTGCGGTTGGCATGGCCGCTTCTATGGGGGCTGTTCTTTTACTAGCTGGAACTAGAGGAAAAAGATTAGCTCTGCCTAATTCCGAAATTTTAATTCATCAAGTGATGGCCAGCGGAATCAGTGGCCAAGCCAGTGAGATCGAAATTTCCGCCAAACATATCTTAGCCCTCAAAGAACACCTCAATGAAATTATTGCCCATCATACTGGCCAACCAATTTCTAAGATCGGCAAAGATACCGATCGTGATTACTATATGACCCCCCAAGAAGCCAAAGAATATGGTCTCATTGATAAAATAATCGGCTCAAAGAAAGTTAATAGTAACGGTAATAAAAAGAAATAATGAAGTTAGCTTTTCAGCTTGTAGCTTATTAGATTAAATTATAACAACCCTACGACCTACGACCTAATTATGAATCACGC
>JACQAJ010000082.1 GCA_016195045.1 Candidatus Azambacteria bacterium
CGTCAGACCGACTGAAGTACCGGTTGAATAGTTTTCGGTACAATCAAGACCACAATTAATCCCTGTTCCCGTAATTGTTCCCGTCCCTGTTCCTGTTTTGGAAACAGTGAGAGTTTGAGTTGTTCCACCACCACCACCGCCGCCGCCACCACCACTGCCACCACTGCCACCACCGCCGCCGCCAGTTCCATAACCAGAACCAAAACGATAACCCTCTCCTGAAATAAGAAGTAGGGGTGTTACAGCCTTAGTCTCTGAAATAGCTTTAGCAATTGAACCTGGTAATAAAACTTCCAGAGAAAGAGATTTTCTTAGTAATTCGTTTTGATCTTCCAATTCTTTTCTTCCCCCGCCAATCTTTCTATCATTAACTGAAGAATTTTCATCGCCAGCAGAAATCTGGAAATTCTTAGAATTAAAAATATTCTTGAGATATTGATCCGAAGTCGTTAAATTAGAAAAATATTTTCCCGAATCAATAGAATCCCCATTATTATAAAGACCAATAGTCGCAAAACTGCTGACACTAAATAAATTACCTAGAGAATTAATACTCGAATGAAAAAATTTATGAAAAAACCTAAAAGCGCCAGAAATTTCTCCAAGAAAAGAAAGTTCAGGATTATTTTTATCAATACCTGTTATTTGAGAATTGAAAAGATTGATCACTCCCGAACCAGTCAAAATCGTCTGCCGAGAAAGTTGTTTCCAATAATCCTCAACCACTTTATTACCGTAAATATTGGGAGTCGCCAAGGTCGGCCTTAAATAGCCACTAGCCAAATCAATATTATATCGAACTAAATGATATGTCTCACACTTTGGGCAAGTCTTATTATAACTAAAAACCAACCCAGTATTACTTTCTTTACCACTCAAAAGAGGAACAATATTTTTATCTTTAACTGAAAAAATTGTTCCTTCACTGTAAAAATTATTACTGGAATAATTACCTAGATCATCGAATAATTTTTCAATTTTAGTAGTTGAGACCGAAAGAGCTTTTTCTTTGAGTAATTGCTCGGCCAGATTGAACTTATCACTCGTTAAACTGGCCAGGAAATCTTCATACGGACTAATTCCTTCTATATACATAGAAGCATTACTTTCATCTCTAGTCCGATCAGCAATAGAAGTATCGATCAAGAGATGAAACATTCGCCCCAAGCCATAATACGCTGTCTCTTTTTCGCCAACATTATAATGTTTAATGATGTCATTCCAAGAATGAGTTTTTTCTGATTGTGAACCTAAAATACTCGCTACAAACTCTGGAAACTTTTTATCACTATTTCCAACCCCAAGAACCCGATCTTTAATGACCTTAATATCACTTCTATTTTTACTCACATCAACTGGATTATAGGAATGTGCTAGATAATTAGGAAAATGACCTTCGTCTTCGACGCCCAAGAGAATAGCTGGCTCATATTGTTTTAATTCTTGAGAAAGATTGGGATAAGAACTACTGTAAAAATTAATTATTTCTTTAGCCAAAGAAGTATGAAACTCTTGAGTTTCAAAAGCCAAAACTGGCTGAACTGAAAATCCAGTCAGTAGTAAGTAGCAAATAGAAAATAGAAGAAATTTTAAATTAATAATATTTTTCATAAATTTAAATTGATAAGATTTTCCAGATATTTGATTTATTCCTGATGAAATAAATAATATTAGTATATTTACCCTTTCCTAATTTAAATTGCCGGCCATTAGTATAATCCATCAAGGTACTAGCTTTCAAGATTTTTACTTGATAGGTAATGACATATCGATTAATGCCATCATTTAACCCTTTTCCATTCTTTAACGCTTGACTCCATTGTTCTGCGGTAGATTTGATGGTTCCATTACCTGAAATCTTTCTCAAATAAGCATAGATTTGATTTTGAATATTACCAGTCACAAAATATTGACTGGCTAGAGTTAAATCATCTTTTTGTAGAGCATCTAGAAAAAGCCCTAAAGTTTCTTCTGGGATACTGCCACCAAAAACATCATCGTTATAAATATCTTCAAAGGATTTAGTTAATCCCTGTTCGGCATTCCCTTTTAAATTGCCAGCATACTTTCTTAAAAAGAAATTAAAAATAATCAAAATTAATACCGCCGTCACTAAAACTAGAACCGGAATTCTAATCATCTTCTTGAAAAACTGATTGTCTAAAAATTGTTTGAATTTATTGTAATTTTTCATATAATAGGCCATTTTGGCCAATGATTAAGCACTGACAAAATAACTGATTACTTTATAAATTAAGTATAAAAATTTATTATGTCAAATTCCCTAACTTAGGTTTAGCATAGTATATAAATTATGTCAAGGACTGTACCAGAATTCTGCTCTAAAGCACAACATGCGATTAGATTGGAATTATAGAACCATTAAATAATTGCCAAAACAAAAATAAAAAAGCCTGGCACGCAGATTGCCACGCTTTAATAATTATAATAAACCGTAAAATTCACTCTATTAATTTTGTCTCAATCTCTTTAAGAATTTCTTCGGGTAATGGT
Source organism: Candidatus Azambacteria bacterium (assembly GCA_016195045.1). Classification (GTDB taxonomy): domain Bacteria; phylum Patescibacteriota; class Minisyncoccia; order GWC2-36-17; family JACQAJ01; genus JACQAJ01. Next base: position 2,515 of record JACQAJ010000082.1, read on the forward strand.
TCAGCGTTAATTTCGATTAAAAGTTTTAGGTTCTTTAAATAATTGATGACGGGTTTAGTTCTTTCATTATATTCCTTAAATCTGATGGTGATTTTTTGGGGATCGTCAGTAGATTTACTGATAATTTCTCCCCCGCAAATAGTGCAACGATCATTCTTTAACTCAGGCATGATTGGTAAACCACAATTACTACAAACTCTTCTCTGGCTCATCCTCTTGATGACAGCTTCTTCACTCACATTTAATAAAAAGGCTCGAACATTTTCTCGACTATAATTTTTCACTAAAAAAGGAACTAATAAATCTGCCTCAAAAATTGTCCTTGGTGAGCCAGAAAAAACAATTCCCTGCCCACTGTCAAAAATTCTTTTTGATTCCACCAAGACTAAATTAATAACAAAAGACGGATCAACTAATTGACCGCTAAAATAAGATTGCTTGGCTTTTTGAATAACTTCATCATTAGCCTTTTTAGGATCGGAAAAAGTTTTTTTAATCAATTCTCCGGTGTCAATGTAGTCCAATCCCCCTCTCTCGCTTATTATTCGCGCCAAAGAACTTTTCCCTGATCCCGGCGGACCGATGAACATGATGGCTAGTTTCTTTTTCATAAATATAATCCACGAATGGCAACAAATTTTATCACGAATTGCAACGAATATAATTAAAAATTACAAAAAATAAATTGACTGCCATTCATTTTACATTAATTACTACAATTGAATCATTTGCGATCATTAGTAAGTAGAAATCGTCTCATAAAAAATTGAGGTGAAGCAAAATTTACTAAATAAGCAAGTTCATATTCACTATTGCGTAAATAATCGTATACACGAGCACTTTCCTGTCTAGTAATAAATCGTGTGGCTTTTAATTCAATGATAATCTTATTTTCTATAATAAAATCGGGCCGATATAATCCTAGGTATTCATTTTTCCCAGAATATATTTTTACTGCCGGTTCTCTCTGAAATACGATGCCTATAGCAGATAATTCTTTTTCTAGAGCTTTTTGATAAATTGATTCTTTGTGCCCAGACCCTAAGTCATTACGAATACCATAAAATAACCCTTGTAATTTATACGATAACTCTTTATACAATATTTTTTCATTATTTTCCATACATTCATTATTATGATATTCGTCGCCATTCGTAATAAATTCGTCGCCATTTGTGGATTAACTAATTCCCAACGCCTGCTTAATGCGACTTCGAGCATCAGTCGTTTTAACGAATTTCAACCAGTCACTCGATGGTTTCTTATTCTTCTGAGTGATAATTTCTACTTTATCATTGTTGGCCAGCTCTTTGCTAATCTTGGATATCTTACCATTAATTTTGACCCCAACACAATGATTACCAATATCAGAATGAATTTGATAAGCAAAATCTATCGGGGTAGCACCTTGTGGTAAATCAATAATATCACCCTTAGGAGTAAAAATAAAAATTCGATTATTAAAATAATCAATTCTAAGACTTTCCAGAAAATCTTGATTTTTATAAGCATTACTAAACTGTTGACTCAATTGTCTCACCCAATCAAATTTCGAATTTTTGAATCTGGTTTCATTATTTAACTGGCCATTTTCACTATAAGCCCAGTGGGCGGCGATACCTAACTGACATTCTTCATGCATTTTAAAAGTCCTGATCTGAAATTCAATAATTTGACCATCAAGAGAAAAAACAGTGGTATGAAGACTTTGGTAGCCGTTTGATTTCGGTAAAGCAATATAATCCTTAATTCGTCCACTCAGGGGTTTCCAAAGTTTATGAATGAGACCCAAAATTTGATAGCACTGAGAAACATCTTCAACGATAATCCGAAAAGCGGCCAAGTCATAGATTTCCTCAAAATTCATCGAACATTTTAAAAGTTTTTTATAGGAACTATAGTAACCCTTAGCCCGAAAATCAAGCTTGTAATTTTTGATCCCGGCCTTATTCAATTCATCTTCAATAATCGGCTTAATTTTTTTTAAATAATCTAAACGTTCTTTAATTCGGGAAGGCAGATTTTCCATCAACCATTGGTGCTCTTGGGAATAAATATATTTAGCGGCTAAATCTTCTAATTCACTTTTTACCTGTCCGATACCCAAACGACTAGCAATGGCAACGTAAATTTCTAAGGTCTCCTTGGCAATTCTTTTCTGTTTATTCTCGGGCAAATATTTTAAGGTCCTCATATTATGAAGTCGGTCGGCTAATTTAATAAAAATGACTCGACCGTCTTTAGCGGTTGAGACAAATAATCTCCGAAAATTTTCGACCGTCCTCTCAATCCCGCGATATTTAATCAACCCTAAACCAGACATGCTTTCCACCAAAAATTTAACCTCTTTGCCAAATTCTTTTTCAATCAGCGCCAGCGGCACCTGACAATCATCGACGACATCATGAAGCAAACCTGCCACAATCGTCTGACTATCTAAATTCCAACTATTTAAAATAGAAGCCACGTTTAAGGGGTGAATAAAATATTCCTCTCCCGAAGCTCTTTTCTGTCCAGAATGAGCTTGTTGAGAAAAATCGATCGCTTTTTGAATCAAAATAAAATCAGTCGTTCTAATATTTTGATTATTTTTAATTTCTTCGAGAAGATTAAGCATAAGTTATAAAGTTATAAAGTTATAAAGTTATAAAGTATTACTCAACTTTCAACTTTATAAACTTTTAATCTTATAACTCATCCTTGACTGGCCCATATCTCTTATAATCACAGTCTTTTCGAGAACATTTAACTTTTTCTGTTTTTCCAAAAATTACCAAAAGTGATTCGCATTGCGGACAAATTTCATTAAGCGGTTTATCCCATAAAGCAAAATTACAATCGGGATAACCAGAACAACCGTAGAAGACTCTGCCTCGTTTACTCTTTTTTTCTACCATAGCCTGACCAGAGCGAGGACACTTGACCCCAACCGGAGTAGCGGCCATCAAATTCTGGGCATTTTTACATTTCGGGAAACCACTGCAAGCCAAAAACCGCCCAAATCGTCCAAATTTTATAATCATCGGCTGATCACATTTATCACAAGTTTTATCAGTTTTTTCATCAAGATCAATTTTCTCCATTTCAGTATACCCCTGTTTCAGGTTTATCTCAAATGGAAGATAGAAATCCTTAATTATTTCCCGCCAATCTCTCTGACCACTAGCAATATTATCAAATTCATCTTCCATCTTAGCCGTAAAATCAATCTCAACAATTTCCGGAAAATTCTTGACCAAAACATCAGTCACTAACTTCCCTATCTTAGTTGATTCAAAATAACGTCCTTTATTTTTCTCAACATAATTTCTTAGCTGAATCACTGAGATAATTGAAGCATAAGTCGAAGGTCGACCAATCCCCTGATCTTCCAACGCCTTAATTAGACTAGCTTCGTTGTAACGAGCTGGTGGCAAGGTAAAATGTTGATCAACGGTAATTTTATCCAATTCTAAAATCTCATCTTTTTTCAAAATTGGTAATTCTGTTTCCTGAAATTGTGATTTCCAAATTTTTAAAAAACCGTCAAAAACCAGACTCTGACCATTAGCCACTAATAAATAATTATTTTTATCAGAGCGACCCTCAATTTCTACTCTCATGGTGGTGAAAATTGCTTGAGGCATTTGAGAAGCCGTGAAACGACGCCAGATTAAATCATAAAGTTTAGTCTCTGATCCTGGAAAATTTAGTTTTTCAGTAATTAAATCACACTTGGTCGGTCTAATGGCCTCATGAGCTTCTTGAGCTAGTTTTGATTTGGTCTGAAAAAAACGTGGAGTCGAAAGGGTATAATTTTTCCCCAGATTTTTCTCCAACCACCTCTTAGCCGAAATAACTGAATCCCGAGAAAGATTAACTGAATCAGTTCTCATATAAGTAATCAAACCATTTTCGTATAAATTTTGAGCTAAACGTATAGTTTGTTTGGCCGAAAAATGAAACTGATGAGACGCCTCCTGCTGTAAAGTACTGGTCGTAAAAGGCGGTAAAGGATTTCTTTTTGATTCTTTTTTATCAATCTTAACTACCTTAAAACTACAAGACCGCAGATCAGCCGAAACCTGGTCAGCTTGTTTTTTTGTTTTTATACCCAATTTTGTGATCGTTTCATTATTAATTTTAAAAAGACTGGCTTCAATATTTTTGATTTTTGATTTTTGATTTTTGATTTGGAGAAGTGAAACGACGACCGACCAATATTCTTCAGGCTGAAATTTTCTGATCTCTTCTTCCCGATCAACAATTAATCTTAAAGCCACCGACTGAACTCGACCAGCTGACAAATGCTTGGTAATTTTCTGACACAAAAACGGTGACAACTTATACCCGACCAAGCGATCGAGAATTCGTCTGGCTTGTTGAGCATTAACCAAATTAAGATCTATTTGACGAGGATTTTTTAAAGCCTCTTCAATCGCTTCTTTAGTAATTTCATGAAAAACAATCCGCTCCACTACAGGAGATTTAAGATTTAAGATTTTAGATTTAAGATTTTTGTTTTGTGGTTTGGAATTTGGGATTGGGGATTGGGGATTTTTCAAGCCTAGGACTTGGGCAAGGTGCCAGGCGATTGCCTCCCCCTCTCGATCACCATCAGTCGCTAAAATCACCGTCTCTATTTTTTTATTAAGACATTTTTTTAAATCAGCCACTTTCTTTTTCGCGGCCACTGGTACCACATAAGATGGCTCAAAATTATTTTCAACATCAATACCTAACTTATTCTTAGGTAAATCCCTGACATGCCCAAAAGAAGATTCCACCTGAAAATCCTTTCCTAAAAATTGGGAAATTGTCCGAGCTTTAGTTGGTGATTCGACGATAATGAGTTTCATAAAAAATAAAAAATTAAAATATCAAAGATTAAAATGCGCCGAGCTTTCAGCCCTGCTCCGCCAGCTGGCGGATCGGCTCGCAATGACCACCTACGACCTACGACCTACGACCTAACAGTATATTTCCCTCCTCCCAAATCTTTAATGACGTCAGTTAATTCTAACATTGAGATGGTCGCATTGACTAATTGAGGAGTCAACCGAGAAATTTTAATTATTTCATCGACCGAAATAGCCTGGTCACTATCTAAAATAATTTCATAAATAAGATTCTCTTCTTGATTCTTAAAAATTGGTTTAACTATTTTGTCTTCCGTTTCAATGCCAAATTCCCTCAATATCTCCCGATAATCAGAAACTAACTTAGCGCCTTCGCTAATCAAATAATTAGTCCCTTCCGAGTTATTGGAAAAAATTGAACCAGGCACACAAAAAACTTCCCTATTTTGTTCCAAAGCAAAACGAGCCGTAATTAAAGAGCCACTTTTAATTGGCGCCTCAATGACCAAAGTGGCTTTTGATAGTCCCGCAATGATTCGATTCCTTTGAGGAAAATGATACGGCAATGGTCCTTCATCGGGTTCAAATTCGGAAACTAATACTCCTGACTTAATAATATTCCTAGCTAATTGTTTATTTTCAGAGGGATAAATATTAGACAATCCGCTTCCTAAAACAGCAATGGTCCGACCACCAACTTCCAAGGCTGATTGATGAGCAAAGGTATCAATTCCTCTGGCTAAACCGCTGACGATCGTCAAACCCGCTCGAGCCAAATTTTCAGCAAAATAAATGGCCGCTTCTTTTCCGTAAGAAGAAAATTTTCTGGTTCCAACGATAGCAATTAATTTTTCAAAATCAGATTCAATAAAATCTCCTTCAAGATATAATTTTTGCGGTGGATTAAAGATTTCTTTTAACAGCGGCGGATAATTTTGATCTTCCAATTTTATTATCTTCATATAAAAAATATCTATTCCGCCAAGGACCGCCCTTTGGGAATGAAACTCCGCCGACAGGAGTCGGCGGTTTCTACTTAAAATCGAGCTTCAGTGGCCCTCTATCTTCCTTATTTTGATAAGTTACATACGCCAAAATTTCCTTTTCATTCAGTCCAATACTAGATACACAATATCCACGCGAACCAGATTCCTTCTTTACCCCAAGCTGATAATTTGGCCTTAATTAACATCCAATTGGCATTATACCATACCGTCTGATAGCCTAGAACCCTATTTAAAATTGTCCAGGATTTCTTCAAATTTCATTCCTCGCGAAGCTTTTAGTAAAACAAGATCACCCTTTTTAACGATTTTACCTAAAAAAGAGCTAGCTAATTTATTATTCTTAAAAATAGCCACAGTTTTAACTCTATTACTTTTTTTGGCGGCTTCAGCAATATAACGAGCCTGATCACCGACAGTAATTAAAACATCAATACCCGTTGGCAAATTGTTACCAATTAAATCATGGTACTTTTTCGATTGACTTCCGAGTTCCAACATATCACCTAAAATAGTGATTCGATACCCAGAACAAGGACAACGACTAAAAATCTTCAACGCATATTGCATCGAGACTGGATTAGCGTTATAGGCATCATTGATAATAGTAAAACTCTCTTTCTTAATTTCCTCCATCCTCATTTTGGGATGCTCATAAGATTCCAGACCTTGATTAATTAATTCCTGACTAATCCCTAAAATTTCTCCAACCCGTTGAGCCACTTTTCGGTTTTGATCATAAAAATCTTCGCTGCCAAAACTTAGAACTTGAGTATTCTTTTGTAACCCAGATGTTTCCCCAGATGTCCGACATCTGGGAAAAATTTTGACTCGACTTTTTAAATAATCAAAAAAATCGTCATCTTGATTAAGAATGGCATAATCAACTCCATTTAAAATTTGAGCTTTCTCTTTGGCAACTCCAAGCAGAGTTCCTAATTGCTCTAAATGAACTGGCCCGATATTAGTAATAATCGCAATAGTCGGCTTAATTAAATGATTAAGAATTTTTATCTCGCCCGGCCGATTAGTCCCTACTTCTAAAACCGCCACCTGATGATTTTCATTTAAGCGCAAAAGAGTGGCCGGAACGCCAACTTGATTATTAACACCTCCAGCAGAAGAAAGAACTCGATATTTTTTTGAGACCACTGAAGTCACCATATTCTTAGTCGTCGTCTTGCCATTACTACCAGTAATGGCAATCACCGGAATATCAAATTTCTCTCGCCAGAATCGCGCGATCGCTTGATAGGCATCTAAAGTATCTTTCACTTGAATAACAAATTTAAATTTTGATTGGATTAACTTATCTTTTTGAGAATTTCGAGAATAAGAAACAAGCGCTCCTGAAGCACCATTTTCAAGAGCCTCTTTAAGAAAATCGTGGCCATCATGAGAACTCCCTGGCACCACATCAAAGAGCCGCCCCGAAAGAGCCACAAAAAGATCCCCCTTCTTAATTAAACGCGAATCAGTAACAATGCTACTAGCTTTGAGCTGATGACTTTTAGCTGATAGCTGGCTAGATTCATTTTCAATTAGTTTGCCGTTGGTAATTTTTATAAGTTCATCGAGAGTGAATTTCATATTATATAAAGTAAACCGTGTCATATTGACTGCCAAACAAATTCTAGTTAATTACCCACCTAAACCAAGTAGAATATAACACTATTCTTATCTTCTATCTACTACACCATTCTACGACGGTCGTCGTAGAATGGTGTAGTAGATAACCTAATCAGTAAATAACCTTTTTACTGTTCCTTGATCCCCCATCCCAAAAATATGGACGTAATTAATCATCTTTTTCTCTTTAAGATCGTAGATTAATTGTTCTGGGATAATATTTTCCCCAATCCAGACACTATTTTGTAGTAATGAGAAATTAAGACTCATTAGAGCAAATCTTAGCCACTCTCGCTTCTCTCTGGCTTTCTCTGGAATATCGAAAATGACCACACAAAATCCATTGGATCTCTTTTTGTATCCTGAATAATCATAAGGCTTAACTGTTTGTAATTTGCCTAAACCCTTTTTAGTAATGGACCATTGGGACGACATATTAACCAGTTCTTTAGTAACCAGACCTTCTTTCTTAAGCTTGTTTAAAAGAGAGTAAAACCGTTGCCGTTCTCGATAAGCGTCCGCCCAATTTGTTTTAAAATATGAACTACCTTGTCCATTAATTACTTTTCGCATCTTTTTATAGGAAGTATTATAATCACACAGAAACACATCCAAAAGACTGGCAGTCATCTCCGCCCCACCTTGAAGTAAGTTTAAAATTTTTTCTACTTTTCCTTCTTTCATTTTTTTATTTTCTACAAACAGATATAACCTTATATCATCATAGGTAAAGTATAGCGCTTCCATATTTATTTACTACACTATTTTACGACGACCGTCGAAAATGGTGTAGTAGATAAATTTAATATATTTTAATGTTTAAATTTTTATTTGCTTCCTCTTGATCACTGAAATATCGCTTTTGGTTACCAATAATCTGGTAATCTTCGTGCCCTTTACCAGCAATCACTACTAAATCAGAGGGTCCGGCCATTTTAATTGCTTTCTTAATGGCTTGTTTTCGATCTAGTAAAACCGAAAAATAAGGGATCCTGGAAACCTGAACTCCTTTTTTAATCTCTATTATTATATCATTGGCATTTTCGGTACGCGGATTATCGTTAGTAATAATGGTAAAATCAGCCAGACAAGTAGCGATCTCCCCCATAATTGGTCTCTTACCCCTGTCTCGATCACCGCCACAACCAAAAACACAAATAATTTTCCCCCCAGAACCGCCCTTTGTAATGATCTCTCGAATATTCTCCAATAATCTTTCTAAAGCATCAGGCGTATGGGCATAATCTACAATCACCCGATCCCCAATCATTTCAAAACGTCCAGGCACTTTTATTTTTCCTAAAACATTGTCAATAATTTTTCGGCTAATACCATAAGTCCTGGCCAAAGCCATGGCGGCCAGAGCATTATACTGATTAAATCGCCCGGGCAAAGATAGAACTTTCGGTAAATCTTTTTCCATAAAATCCGATTTCTTTTCTAAACCATAAGTAATAATTTTCTTATCTTTAAAAACGGTTTTTATTTTAGTGCTCGCCGGATCATCATTATTTAAAATAATAATTTTGCTTTGCTGAAACAAAATCATCTTGGCTTTCAAATAATTAGCCATGGTCTTATGATAATCTAGATGATCTTGGGTCAGATTAGTAAAAATACCCGCCTCAAATTCCAAACCAGAAAAACGTTTTTGATCAAGACCTTGAGAACTAGCTTCCAAAATAGCATACCGAGCACCATCATCAGAAAATTCTTTAAAAAGACAGTGTAAAGCCATTGGATCCGGAGTCGTTTCTTTGGCCAGATAAATTTTATCTTTGAAAGAGTAATTAATCGTTCCAAAAACAGCGGTCCCCTTCTTGGCTTCATTAAAAATTGCTCCAATCATTTTAGCTGTGGAAGTTTTACCATTGGTCCCCGTCACGGCAAAAAGTTTTAACTTTTTATCTGAATGACCATACCAAGCCGCCGCTAACCGACTGAAGACCTCCCGACCATCTTTAACAATTAAATCGCAATGGCCTTGGTCCGCCGAAGCTCGAAAGAGCGAAGGAGACCCTTTTTCGCCAATGACAAAAACCGCTCCTTTAACTCGAGCTTGTTCGATATATTGATGAAGATCTTCATTAACGCCCTGATAGGCCACAAAAATATCTCCCTTTTTTACTTTTCGCGAATCATTGGTAATACCAAGAAACATAAATTTATTTTTTAGAGATTCAAGTGCGGGGGTAGTAGGACTCGAACCTACATTATGGCTGTTTTGGAGACAGCTGGGATAGCCATTACCCGATACCCCCTAGTAAAATTTTAAATTAATTATAGTCTAAAATTTCATAGAGTTTTTCAATATCAATAATTTAAAATTTAATATCTAAAAAATTTATAATTTTTTAGGATTATTTCTTTGCTTCTTTGTGAATGGCATGTTTCTGACACCAAGGACAGTGCTTTTTGAGTTCCAATTTTCTCTCAACTTTTTTCTTATTTTTGTTTGTATAATAATTAGTCCTTTTACAAACAGCGCAGTTTAATTTTATTAGATTAATTTGTGGCATAATATTTATTAGTTAAAAGTTTATAAAGTTCATCAAGTTCTTAAAGTAAATTCAAAATGCGAACAAATTAACTTTACAAACTTGATAACTTTAAACTTTCAACTGATTATGAGCCCAAGGTCAGAATTGAACTGACGACCTACTCCTTACCATGGAGTTGCTCTACCAACTGAGCTACTTGGGCAAATTCTTTAGCTCTTCAACCTTCTCATGGCTTTTTAATACCCTCTTTAACTACACTATTTTTACTCTATATTTTAATTTTTGTCCATTAAATTTCAATCAAATTCAAGATACTAAAAAGCTTATAAAATTAAAAAATTCAATATTACGAGGTCCGTCCTCGTAATATTTATCTACACTCTACTCCGTGCTTAATTTGACAAAAAGAATAAATTGACTACTATAGAAGAATTGTGGCTGATGAATTGGGTGTCGGTCATTTATTAATTTTTATTAAGGAGGGTTTATGACGAAAAAATCTCTTAAAAATCCAATGTCGGGAATTATTAAGAAAACGCGGTCTAAAATCTTAAAAACTCATCCAGGATCGGGGAATAGTCCTCTCTTTTGTGGCTTTAAAAAACTCCGAGACGAACCTGAAACATTTGAAGTTTATGTTCCTAACGATCACGGAGGAAGAGGTCATTATCAGAGAATACCCGATGGAGAAGAACTTACAGAAGTACTAAGAGGGGAAACTATTTTTAGGTTAAAAAAACCTTTTTGCTACTCATCCTCTGATATAGATAGAATGGTAAAAGAAAATCAAGATTAGTAGTAGAAAAACATCCAAAATTTGTACCTAAACAATAAAATAGGGAGACGAAAGATGACAAAACAAGTAGTGATTGGAAATGTGGTATTAGGCAAAAAACCTGTGATTGTTCTTTCGAGTAATGGGAGAACTATGATTCCAGGAGGAAAACGGCTCACACGCAATAGTGTGAGCCACCGAGCCTGATTAGCCATTTAGGCGGGACAAATGTCCCGCCTTCTTTTTGTTTTGGTGGGTGCGGAGGGACTCGGCTACAAATAAATTTCCTAACGGAAATTTTTCGCAGCCCGCCCCTCGCGGCACTCGCCTTTCGCCTACGGCGAAAACTCGTGCATC
>JACQAJ010000087.1 GCA_016195045.1 Candidatus Azambacteria bacterium
ATTATTTATCGCTACGAACATCAAAAAGTGAGACAAGAGGAAGTAACTCAAAAAATAGAAGATAATGAGCTATTAGTGACCAAACGTTCTGGAAAAGAAGAAAGATTTTCCCTTGATAAGTTAAAAAAGTTTATTACCCATAATATTAAGGGCTATGAGAAGGCTATTGATGTCGATTTGGTTATTGAACAGACTCGGAAAGAGATTTACGACAAGATCAAAACAGCCGATATTACTCAATCTTTAATCATGGTTTGTCGCTCGATGATTGAACTTGATCCCGCTTATTCGAAATTGGCTAGTCGACTCCTTTTGGATGTTAATTATAAAGAAGTTATTGGTCAGAACCTCAATTATAAAAAATTAGAGGAACAATACCGCCAAACTTTTATAAAAAACATTAAATTAGCTGTTGAATCTGATTTATTAGATAAAGGGATGCTCGATTTTGATTTGGGGAAATTAAGTGATTCATTAGTGATCGCCAATGACGATTTGTTTAATTATCTAGGACTTCAGACGATTTATAATCGTTATTTTCTCCGTAATCCAATCACTCATAAAGTCTTAGAAACTCCCCAAATGTTTTGGATGAGAATCGCTATGGGAATGGCCTTACGAGAAAAGAAAGAAGAAAAAGAAAAGAGAACTCGGGATTTCTATACGATCATGTCAGAATTATTATACACTCCCTCGACTCCGACCCTCTTTCATTCAGGAGTGGTTAAACCGCAGCTAAGTTCTTGTTTTTTAAATACGGTTCCTGATGATTTGCATGGAATCTTTAAGAATTACTCTGATAACGCTCAATTACTTAAATGGTCTGGTGGAGTGGCGACCGATTGGTCAAATTTAAGAGCGACGGGGGCCTTGATTAAAGGTACGGGAGTAGAAAGTCAGGGAGTCATTCCGTTTTTGAAAATTGAGAATGATGTGACGATCTCAATTAATCGTAGTGGTAAAAGAAGAGGGGCTTGCTGTGTTTATCTAGAGGCTTGGCACTACGATATCGTGGAGTTTTTAGAATTGAGAAAAAATACGGGCGATGAAAGAAGGCGGACTCATGATATTAATACCGCTATTTGGATCCCTGATTTATTAATGAAACGCGTTAAAGAAAATGGCGATTGGACCCTCTTTTCTCCAGACGAGACACCGGATCTCCATGATCTTTATGGTGGTCAATTTGATAAAAAATATCTTGAATATGAAAACAAAGCGGAAAGAGGTAAAATTAGACTTTTTAAAAAAATGAAAGCCATGGATCTTTGGAAAAAAGTAATTTCCATACTTTTTGAGACTGGTCATCCTTGGATTACCTTTAAAGATCCTTGCAATCTTAGATCTCCTCAGGATCACGTTGGGGTAGTTCATTCGTCAAATTTATGCACCGAAATAACCCTCAATACTTCGACTGATGAAACGGCTGTTTGTAATTTAGGTTCTCTTAATTTTGCTAAGTTTGTTAAAGATGGGAAATTTAACGTTGAAATGATTAAAGGTGTTATTGGAGTAGCGATGAGAATGCTTGATAATGTTATTGATCTAAATTATTATCCTACGGAAGACGCCAAGCGCTCGAATTTTCGTCATCGTCCAGTGGGACTAGGGGTCCTCGGTTTTCAGGATGCCCTCTATCTTCTAGGTCTTAATTTCGATTCTCAACAAGCCTTAGAATTTGCTGATTATAGTATGGAAGTGGTTTCGTATTACGCGATTTCGGCTTCTTGCGATCTAGCTCAAGAAAAAGGTCAATATGAAACTTATCAAGGGTCAAAATGGGATCGAGGAATTTTTCCTCAAAATACCCTGGATATTTTAGAAAATGATCGGGGGACGAAAATATCAGTCTTGCGAGAAGGGAAACTTGATTGGCAGCCAGTCAGAGAAGCCGTGAAAAAATTTGGAATGCGTAATTCTAATTGTTTAGCCATTGCTCCGACGGCTACGATAGCTAATATTGTTGGTAGTATTCCAACCATTGAGCCAATTTATAAGAATATTTATGTGAAATCTAATCAAGCTGGCGATTTTATTGTCGTTAATGATTATTTAATCAACGATCTCAAAAAAATCAATCTTTGGAATCGAGATATCCTTAATAAAATTAAGTATTACGATGGTAATCTAGCTAATATTAAAGAAATCCCCAGTCTTATCAGAGAGAAATATAAAGAAGTTTTTGAAATTGACCCTCTTTGTTTAATTAAACTAGCGGCTTATCGAGGGAAATGGATTGACCAAAGTCAGTCGTTAAATATCTACTATAGCGGTAATTCTGGTAAAGTTTTAAGCGATATTTATTTTTATGCTTGGGAAATGGGTCTGAAAACCACTTACTATTTGCGCACCTTAGCGGCTTCACAAGTGGAGAAATCAACAGTTAATATCGCCGAGTATGGTCAGACCCATCAACGAACAACCGGCGATAATTCTATCCCAATTTCATCACCCAGTTCGACTGGTTCACCAGAATCTAGTTTAGAAATAGCCCCTCGAATACCATTAGAAATTATGGAACCAGTGTCATCGGCAATCATGCAGCCTGTTAATATTCTACCAACTGAGTTTTCAAAAAGTAACTTAAAATTATATGCTGTTTCTGGTCAATCTTGCGAGTCCTGCCAGTAACTAGGTCGTAGGTCGTAGGTCGTAGGATTCCAAAACTTCAGAATTTAGAATTTAATATTTGTATTTCTACAACCTACCAACTACAACCTACAACCTACAACCTAATTATCATGCCTATTCAACTCACTAAAAAACGGATCAATATTAATAACCGAAAAATTATCAACGGCGCAGATGCCGATGTGGTTCAACTTTATCCCATGAAACATCTGTTTGCTTGGGAGGCTTATAATACTGGCAATGCTAATCATTGGTTACCGACAGAAATTTCCATGCAACAAGATATTGAGCAATGGAAATCAAAAACAGCCCTATCTGATGATGAACGAACGGCCCTCAAAATTGTTTTAGGATTTTTTACGACCGCTGATTCATTAGCGGCTAATAATGTTGTTTTGGCTGTTTATAAACATGTGACTTCTCCTGAATGTCGGTTGTATCTTTTGCGTCAGGGTTACGAAGAGGCCGTTCATACTCACGCCTATCAATATATCGTTGAGTCGTTAGGGTTGGATGAATCAGAGATTTTTAATATGTATCGCGAGCGTCAAAGTATTTACAATAAAGACGCTTTCATTTTGTCGTTTAATGAGGGTATTTTTGATCCTAATTTCAAAACTGGCACTCTGGCTAATGATCAAAAATTTCTGGAAAATATTGTCGTTTTTTCGATTATTATGGAAGGCATCTTTTTCTATAGCGCCTTTGCGGTCATGTTTTCTTTACAACGCCATAATAAACTGGTCGGTTCAGCCGAACAAATTCAATATATTATGCGGGATGAATCACAGCATTTAAATTTCGGGATCAATTTGATTAATACCATTAAAGAGGAGCAACCAGAATTATGGACCAAAGAGTTTCAAGAAAAAATGATTGGTTTAGTGAAAGAAGCCGTTAAATTAGAATACGCTTTTGCCATTGATTGTTTTCCCAAGGGGATTATGGGGATCAATGCTGACAGTTTCAAAAAATACATTGAATATATTGCCGATCGCCGTTTACAGAGAATTGGTTTGTCGATTGTTTATGGTTCCGAAAATCCTTTTCCTTGGATGTCGGAAGCCGTTGATTTGTCCAAAGAAAAGAATTTTTTTGAAACTCGAGTAACGGAATATAAGGTTGGCGGAACCTTGGAGTGGTAAGACGAAATTAATTCTATTTTTTTAAGATGAAAAGATATTTAACCTATAACTTCTTGATTCGTTTTGGTCTTGGTATTATATTTATTGCCAATTCTTTAATGGCATTTTTCGCTCCTACAGAATTCATTGAACTTATTAAAAACTCTTTTGTTGTCAATTTTTTACCTATACGCCCGGAAATCTTTGTGCCCATCGTTATTGGTCTTAATGACTCCATTGTGGGATTGTTTCTTTTTAGTGGTTTTGCTATACGTTCTGTTGCTATTTGGGCGATGGTCTGGCTTATTGGAGTTATACTTGTTATTGGAAGCCCTCTTGAAGTACTAGAACATTCAGGGCTTCTGTTATAGTTGGTTAGAGATATAAATACCAGCTTACTATTATCGTTTTCACTGGAATGACAAAAAATAAGAACAAATATGTAGGAGTGTTGGTGGTTACTTAAATTTGACTATTTAAGTTCAAAATATATAATATAAAAATATGTCGACTATTACTCTTTCTCCCAAAATAGATAGAGAGTTGAAATCTCTTTCACGATCAACAGGTGTTACTCAAGAAGATTTGCTCTTTAACGCTTTAACTTACTATATTAAATCAGTCGAGAATAAGTTGCTTCTTAAAGATGAATTAGAGATGTGGGAAAAGATAAGTGATAAAGATCTCCTTGGTTTTGAAAAACAATTATGAAAAAAGGTGATATTTGTGTTGTTGATTTATTTCTCGGTATTGGTCATGAACAAAATGGAAAAAGACCAGCTATTTTTTTTGCTGATACAAAAACAAATATTGCTATTATTATTCCGCTGACTTCTAATATTGAAGCCCTTCGTTTTCCTTATACACTAACAATAAGACCAGATAAAGATAATAATCTTGATGAAGAATCAGTAGCTTTGATTTTTCATTTAAGAGCTGTTGATAATAAACGTCTCTCTAGTCCTCTTGGAAAGATTAATAAACAACTTATTGGCAAAATAGATTCTATTTTAAAAAAATTACTTAATCTCTAAAATTTTTTCCCGATCGTGTCTCAATTTTCGATTTTGATGAAATCAAAAATTTATGGATAAAACTGAAACAAAAATTTGCCAGAATTGTCAGGTTGAATTCCAAATCGAACCGGAGGATTTTGTCTTTTACGATAAAATGAAAGTCCCAGCCCCGACTTGGTGTCCGGAGTGTCGGTTGGTGCGGAGAATGGTTTATCGAAATGAACGAACTCTTTATAAAAGGTCCTGTTTGGGATCGGGGCACAATGAAGAAATTTTTTCAATTTATGCACCAGAAAAAAAATTGAATGTTGTTTGTGATAAATTTTGGTGGAGTGATAATTGGGATCCCTATGATTTTGGTCGAGATTATGATTTTTCTAAACCATTTTTTATTCAGTTTCGAGAGCTTTTAGAAAGAGTCCCGATTATTAATTTGTCAATTACTAATATGGTTAATTGTAGTTATTGTAATGTCTGCGAAGGGGATAAAGATTCTTATTTAATTTCGGCCACGGAACATAATGAGCATGTTTTGTATTCTAATCGTGTTACCTTTAATAAAGACTGCTCGGATCTATATGTCGCTAATAAAAACAATTTTTGTTATGAGTTGGTCAGTTGTAATTCTTGTTATAAAGTCTGTTTTTCTGAGCAGTCTAATCAATGTACCAATTCCTCTTTTCTTTTTGCTTGCATCAATTGCAGTGATTGTATCGCTTGTACGAACTTACGTAATAAATCATATTGTATTGGCAATCAGCAATATTCTAAAGAAGAATATCAAAAATTAAAAAAAGAATTTGATGTTAGTACTTATTCGGGTGTTAAGAATGGTCGAGCTTTATTGGCCGAAGTTAAAAAACAGTCGATCTATCGTTATGCCAATATTTTTAAATCAGTTAATGTGACGGGAGATAATGTCGGTTTTTCTAAAAATTGTCATTATTGTTTTGATTTGGTTGAACCGCCGGCCGGAGAAGATTCAAAATTCTGCCATTGGGGTGGTAATGATCTCAAGGATTCTTATGATGCTGGCCCGGGTGTTGGTTGGCATGGAGGACAGATGTATGAAGTGGTTGATTCTGGTATTCAATCTAGTCAGCTTCGTTTTTGCGTGACGGTTTACGGATCGCTGAATATTTATTATTCAATAAATTGTCACAGTTCCAAAAGTCTTTTCGGTTGTTATGGAATCAGGCATGGGGAATATTCTATTTTGAATAGAGTTTATACCAAAGAAGAATATGAAAAATTGCTTCCGAGAATAATTAAGCACATGGAAGAAATGCCCTATATTGATAAGAATGGTCGAGTTTATAAATTTGGAGAATTTTTCCCGATCGATCTTTCTCTTTTTGCTTACAATGAGACGGTAGCAGAGGATTATTTTCCGATGTCTAAAAAAGAAATCCTAGAAGCCGGTTTTAATTTTCGCGATACAGATGAGAAGATTTATCAGGCTACTTTATTGGCTGAAAAAATACCAGATAAATTAACTGATGTTTCGGAATCCATAACGAAAGAAATTATCGGTTGTCTTTGTGAAGGAAAATGTGATCATCAATGTACTAAAGCTTTTCGTATTACCAAAGATGAATTACTGCTACACAAGACAACGAATTTCGTTTTACCGAAAAGGTGTTTTAATTGTCGACATCAAATGCGGTTAAAACAAAGAAATCCCTTGAAACTCTGGCCTCGAACTTGCCAATGTGCTGGAGCGAAATCAAGCAACGGAATTTATACCAATACCATCCAACATTCTCATGGAATTACTCTCTGCCCAACTGAATTCGAAACTTCCTACGCCCCAGATCGTCCCGAGATTGTGTATTGTGAACAGTGTTATCAGCAGGAAGTGGTATAATTACTGGGCTGTAGGTTTTTAGGCGGGAGTTTGATTTTCCATATTATTTATTATATTATTGGCCTTGTATGTCTACTATTACTATTCCTAAAAATTTAATAAGAGACGAGTTTGTGGTAGTTGAGAAGGCGGGTTTAGAGAAATTAGCTAAAGAGAATTCAGAATTCAGAATTCAGAATTCAGAATTGAAGTTAGCTATCAAGGCTATTCTGGAAGGCGATTTAGCTTTTCGACAAGGGAAGACCCGTTCTTTTGAAGATTTTCTAAAATCTAAATCTGCCAAACATGTCAAAAATCAATAAAACTCACTCTACTCCTTATTTCGAAAAGCA
>JACQAJ010000088.1 GCA_016195045.1 Candidatus Azambacteria bacterium
AAATCTTTTAGTAATTGAATCTTTTTTTGACGACCATCTCCTGAGACTATTTGCGGGTACATACCAAATATCAGATATTCCTCAATTTTCTTCTCGACATTCATTTTTGTATAGGTATCAACGAGTTCCTTTAAAGAAAGAGGGTATAAAAATAATTTCCTATTTCTTCCAGTCAATGGTTCGCTTAATTTATTAGCTAGCTCAAAAGACGATGATCCGGTCGCCAAAACATTAACTTGAGGAACATTGTCAGCAATTAATTTTAAAACAGTGCCAATATTTTTAATTCGTTGCGCTTCATCTATGACCACAAGATCGTGACCAAGAACTACTTGCGCAAGCTCCAAAGATGAACGCCCTTCAAATAATTGCGCAGTTTTAGGATCATCTCCTTCTAAATAGAGTGCTATTTTGAAATTTTTTATAATCTCTTTAATCAGTGTTGTTTTACCCACTTGTCTAGCACCAAAAAGAATAATAATCGGTTTTTGACCAATAGAATCAAGTATTTGAGATAAAAGAGTTCTTTTATAATCCATATGTATAGTATACAAAATACATATATAAATTGCAAGTCAATCTGTGTATTATTAAAATAGCCAAAATAGCCTTTAAAATTGCTGTTTTATGACCTCCTATTAAATAAATTACGATCAACACTTAATATAAAGAGAGTAACTAACAGGTGGGGCCGTAGATCCACCATTTTGATCATCTTGAGCAAAAAATTGTATAACATTTAATATATTCAGGCTTTTATAAAAACATATTTAACTTAAAATTCATACTCCAGATCAAATTATTTAACCACAATTTCCTTAACTACCACATCATCGATAGGATGATCACCTTTAGTTTTATCGGTTTTGACACTTTCGATTTTTTTGACAACCTCTAGACCGCTAATGACCCGGCCGAAAACAGTATGCTTAGGGTCAAGAAAATTATTGTTGGCCGTATTGATGAAAAACTGACTGCCATTGGTATTGGGACCAGCATTAGCCATAGCTATGGTGCCAATGACATTTTTATTATTAGCGTGAATCTCGTCAGCAAAAGCATAACCCGGACCACCCTGACCATCATTAGACCAATCAGCGTCTTTACTATTAGGATCACCACCCTGAATCATAAAGCCTTTGATGACTCGGTGAAATTTGGTGGAATTATAAAATCCTTTTTGACTAAGTTTCAAAAAGTTTTCCACTGTTTTCGGGGCATCCTGACTAAATAATTCTAGTTTGATATCGCCAAAGTTTGTTTTCATGACAACAATTGTATTTTTTGTATCCATTTTTTTGTTTTCTACTTTTTTACTATCAACCTTTGTCTCTATTTTTGATAAATCCACCGAACCTGGTTGAGGTGATTTTATTGAACCCAGGACATCCTTAATAGGAGTATCTATTTTAACTTCTTCCGGAGATTCTTCTTTGAGATTATCAATGGTATCTTTTAAAGAATCCCCTACTTTGACGACCTCTTTATTATCTGACTTTAAAATCCCCACAACATTAATTCCAATACCAACAATAACAACGACAACGATAAGTCCGATTAAAATGTTTTTGGCTATAATCATAGAATTTAGAATTTGCAATTATTCTTAAATCTTAAATCTTAATCTATCCTATCATGACATTATAAATTTTCAAGATCATTTTCATTTTATAGATCATTCTCACTTTCCAGCTCCTCTAATAAACCATCAGGAATCGGAATCTTACCACCGATTGGACTAATACCAGGATATCGCCAAGCAGAAATTATCTTGGTTTGAAGAGAAGTAAAAATATTATCAAATTCCGCCTGACTAGTCATTAATTTACTTCTCGCTTTGACTTTCTGGTACATAACCCAAATTTCCGTTGGCTTTTTAGACTTTACTTTTTGCATCACGGCCATAGTTTTCACCGCCACTCCTTCCTCTTTTCGATCTGGCCGACTCAAAACACCCTTAATCTTAGTTTCCGATAAACCATAAAATCTCATCTTATTAAATACATGATTAGTCCAATAAAAGCGATCATTGTTTTTGGGTGGTTTCATTAGATTGGTTCGTAGCTTTTTAGCTTCTTGGGTTTAAGATTAATAAATTAATAATTCCAAAAAGCCACGAGCTATCAAATTATCGCAAATTTTACCAGTTAAATCAAATAAAAAGGGCCGGCAATTTATCACACATTATAGACGGCTATCTATTTAAAAAGGGCCGGCAATTCTAGATTACTTACTTAATTTAATCCCTTACTTTTTCATAACAACCCGTCCATTTGTCACACATCATAGACGGCCGTCTATAATGTGTGACAGATGGAATTAAATAGTTTATACTTTATTCATAATGAATAAAGGGTCAATTTTGTTAAAAATTTTAACTATGATTGGTGATCGAACGATTGATTTCTATGATATTTTCGAAGGTTTTGTGGCGGCTGGTTATCATACTTCATTGAAAGGACTGGAATATCAGCATGACAAACGCCAATGGAAGAGAGCTAAAGAACGTCGAGAAAGAGAAGATCAAAGAGAAAGTAAACGATATTTACAACAATATATCTCTAGACTTAAATGTGATGGTCTAATTGAGCGAACAGAAAATCAGGTGTCACTTACTCTTCGGGGATTAGATAAACTGGAAAAACTCAAATATAATTCCTATAATCAAAATTTCGAGATAATCGAGAGTTCTAATGTTATAATTATTAGTTTCGATATCCCTGAGAAATATCGAAAAAACCGAAATTGGCTTCGAGGAGTTTTAAAATTTTTAAATTTTGAAATGATCCATCAAAGTACTTGGATGGGTAAAATAAAAATGCCCCAAAAATTACTGGAACAATTTGAAAAGAAGGAAATTCTAAAATACATAAAAATATTTGAAGTAACTAAGACTGGAACACTTAAAGAACTAAACTAGTTTATCTAAAATACTTTTGTCACACATCATAGACGACCGTCTATGATGTGTGACAGAAAAAAATTCATTGTTTCGTTGTGCACGCAACAATATAATTACAGAAAAATTCGTTGTTTCGTTGTTTCGTTGCGCATGCAACAATACAATTATAGTAAAATTAATGATTTTATTAGAATTATCTCTATTCCCTATTATCTATTATCTGTTAAAATTAACAAAGCCAGTTTATCAAGTTATAAAGTTCATTGAGTTATAAAATCAATCAAATTTCTAACTTTACAAACTTTCAACTTTCTAACTTTCAACTAACTATTATGGACGACGTAGTTTATTTTGGTAAAACTAATTTTCGGAACGCTCAAAGAACTTTTGGCATCAAAGCGACTGATCGTCGTCAGCATACCTATATTATTGGTAAAACTGGTACCGGTAAGACGGCCTTAATTACCAATATCGCTCTTCAGGATATTAAAAATGGTAAAGGCTTGTGTATTATCGATCCCCACGGCGAACTAGTGGAAAGTATCTTGCCTAGAATTCCACCAGAACGAGTTAATGACATAATTTATTTCAATCCCGAAGATACTGAATATCCGATTGGTTTTAATGTCCTCGAAGTGACTGATCCGAGTTATAAACATCT
>JACQAJ010000092.1 GCA_016195045.1 Candidatus Azambacteria bacterium
GCTTCACTGCATAGACTTACTCGTTAAGAAGGAAAGTTCGCCAATGAAAACAAAAAATTTATCGATGAGGTAGATATATTTAAAACCAATCAATCTAATTCCAAAACCCGTCTCAAGAAACTCGAGGAAATTTTGCACTAGTTGGTAGTTGGTAGTTGGTAGTTGGTAGCCGAGATTAAACCATACAGGTTGAACCTGTATGGTAGAGTGTGAGATTCGCCAAGGGTAGTTCTTGGCGGCTTGGAATGATAGGTGTGACGTGTAGTAAATTTTTTCTTGAAATTTTTTAGTGAGATGTTAGGATTGATAAATATGACTCAAGTTACTATATCAAAAATTGAATATTTAAGACTTAAAAAACAAGCGGGGGGTTACCAAAAACTCGTATCCCAGATTTTTGAGTCAGCAATTAAAGATCCTCTTTATGAAGTAGTGGAAGATTTTCGTTCAACCAATCTTTATAGTCAGGATTTTTTGGCAGACTTAGAAGATGGATTGAGAAAATCGTCTTATAAAAAGGTATGAAATTAAAGGTGCTTCGTAATGATCTTATAGAATATCTTGTCTTTCATGGACTCGAAAAAAAGTGGAAGAAGGCAAGCAGGCTTTTTGAAGAAAATATTAAACATCCTTCTCTTGAAACAGAACTCTTAGAACCGCATTGGCGTGGAATTTACTCTTTTCGGATTGATAAAAAATACCGTTCCTTATTTTTTATTAAAGATGGAATAGTAGAAGTATTTAAAATTACCAATCACTATAAGAAATAAAACGCTTAAACCCATCAATCTCATTCCAAAACCCGCCTCAAGAAACTCGAGGAAATTTTGCACTAGTTGGTAGTTGGTGGTCGAGATTAAACCATACAGGCTCAACCTGTATGGTAGAGTGTGAGATTCGCCAAGGGCGGTTCCTTGGTAAACGAGGGAATTTTTAATTCTAAATTTTAAACCACAAAGGTTGAACCTATGTGGGCCGACGAAGTCAGTCTTGGGCCGACGAAGGATGATTTGATGCGAAAATTTGATTTTTTATCTTAACGTGTGCTATAATTAAGCTAAGAAAAATATCATTCAATTTCACATTTATAAAAGTGATACCCATTATTTGGCTCAAGGTGTTGATCTACCAGTAGTAACTCAAGGAAAAACTTTTGATGAACTGGCTTCAAATATTCAAGAGGCTGTCGAGTTGCAATTAGAGGGAGAGAATAAAAATCCCTCGGGGTTCAACTTCGTGATATTATCCACTATTCACAGTGTTCTTATTGTTGGAATATGTTATTATTGTTTTATAATTTTATAATTAATATGAATCTTAATTTCAATAAAAAACAATTAATTATTTCTATATTACTATTGTTGGTCTTACTGATTTCTATTGGTAATAATAAATTTGAATTGACAAAGATGGAATCCGTTCAGGCGTCTCATTTGGCTAATGTCTCTGGTTATGCTTGGGCCGATACGCCGCAGGCTAGTAATTCTACTCAAGGTATCGGCTGGGTTTCGTTTAATAGTAAGAACTGTGATTCAAATGATAACGGGACATCTGATCCTACAGCGCCAGCTGGTTGTCCGAAACAGGGATCTCCAATTTCTAATTATGGAGTTAATATTGACCCTTCTAGTCTCAAATTAGCTGGCTATGCTTGGTCAGAGGCCGCTGGTTGGATAAGTTTTCAGGAAACTTCCGGTTGTCCTGGAGGATCTTGCGGCGCGTCTTTTGTAAAAAAATCAGCTAATTTATATGAGATGCAAGGTTGGGCCAAGGTGTTATCAATGACTGATCCTCAGGCTGACGGTTGGATTGCCTTGAATTGTAGTAATGCTTCTGGTGCAGGAGGGAATATTTGTTCGACCAGTCAATTCGGTGTGACTCTTAGTGTGACCGAAAAAGAAGGTGGAACTATGACTGGTTATGCTTGGGGTGGCGAGGTTATCGGTTGGGTAAGTTTTTCGGGCGATAAGTATAAAGTTACCACTTCAGCTTTTCCCTTTGTTCCTTCTGGCGGCGGCCCTGGTAAAATTTCACCTGTTTCTTCATGGAAAGAAGTAGCGCCATAAAAGTGAAAAATTAAAGGGCTTTGTTAAAATTTTCAAGCGCAAAGCGCGAACAAAATTTTATGACAAAATCTTTATCCCGCACTTGATGTGGGATCCAGTCATGAATTAAATCTGGCGCAGAGCCTTAAGCTCTGCACTACAGTTTGTAACTATATTTTCCTTCGGAAAATCTAGACAAACTGGGCGTTTCGGGTCAAGCCCGGCATGACAAGATAACTAAAAACTAAAAACTTTCAACTTTCAACTTTCAACTTTCAACTTTCAACTTTCAACTTTCAACTTTCAACTTACTATGTGGCCATTTAATAAAAAACAATTTTTAGGTATTGATATCGGAACAGCTTCGATTAAATTAGTTCAACTTTCCAAGAAAGGTAATGGTTTTAAGTTGGATACTTACGGAGAATTTAAAGTTGATAATTATCTTGAATATGTAAAAAAAGAAAATGGAGTTTCCTATCTAAAATTAATTGATGAGGATATTGTGCGGATTATTAAATTTCTCTTAAAAGAATCCAAAGCTAAAAGCCGAATTGCAACTATGTCTTTGCCGACCCTTTCGACTTTGACGACGACGATTAATCTTCCAGCTATGCCGAGCAATGAGCTGGAAACAGCAATTAATTTTGAAGCTCAAAAATATATTCCAATACCAATCGAAGAAGTTATTCTTGATCCACAGTTTATTAACACGGATGAGAAGACCGGCAATTTAGAAATTTTTGTGGCCGCTTTTCCCAAAGAATTAATTGATAATTATTCCCGAATTTCTAAATTAGCTGGCTTGAAATTGAAAGCTTTTGAGTTAGAGACTTATTCGCTAATTAGAGCCTTGATTTATCCAGCCAAAGACGCCATGGTTTTGTTGGATATTGGCGCTACTTCTTCCAATATTAGTATTATTGATAATGGTTTTATTCAAATCACCCATAACCTAGACATTTCTGGGGCGATGATTACTGAAATGATCACTAATTCTCTGGGACTGGAAAAAAAACGGGCGGAAGAATTAAAAATTAAAGAGGGAATTATTGGCAAAGAAGGAGAAAAAGAAATCTCAAAAATTCTTGATCCCTTGATTAATTTCGTTATCAGTGAAGTTGAACGGGTGATTGATATTTATTCTAAAAAAAGCGGTCATGTTATAATAAAGATAATTCTTTTAGGTGGTTCAGCTAATATCAAGGGTCTCGCGGAAAGGTTTTCTGATAATCTTAAAATAGAAACTATTGTTGCTGATCCGTTTTCTAAAACTTATTATGTAGATTCTCTGGACAGCATCTTAAAAGAAATTGGCCCATCATTTTCCGTTGCGGTTGGATTAGCGATGAAAGAATTAATCACAGTCAAAAATTAGCTTTTGGTTTATAACTTGTAGCTTTTAGGAATAATCAACCCTAAATCCACAATTTTTCCGATTTCAGTCCTAAGAAACTATGAACTATGAACTATCAGTTATAAGTTATCTTATGGCTATTATTCCAGAATCAGAATCAGAATTTAATAGTTTTTTTTATAGGAATATTCCCTTGATTACAATTATTGCAATTAACTGTCTTTTGATAGTAACTTTATCGTGGCCTCTTTATGAAAGTCAAAAGTTACAATTATCAAGAAATGATTTAAAATTAAAGATTAAAAATCTTGAAAGTACTCCGGAATTTCAGAAAGTTATTGAATATAAGGATTTGAAGAATAAAAGGGATGAAATTCAAAAAATTAATCAAAGTAAACTTTCAGTTTTCGCTATTTTGAGATTAATCGAGAATATTACTTTACCTCAGTTAGTTTTTAATCGATTTGCGATTAATGCGGAGCAGGGATCAGTTAATTTATCTGGTACAGCGTCATCTTATGCCAGTTTAGCTCTTCAAATAGAGAATTTTGAACGAGAAAAAATGATTAAAAGTGTTGTCGTTAAAAATCCAACTCGTAACGAGAACAGTATCATAAATTTTAATCTCAATTTCGTGCTTAAGTAGAATCTTATTGAGTCTTCCTAGACTTTTCTTGTGTCATTTTGAACAGGTTTTTCTATCATCCTGGGCGTAGGCGAAGGATCTTATTATTTTCTCCATTTCAAGATTCTTCGTCTCGCAGTTCAGGTCTCAAAATGACCAATTCTAATGACAAGCATGAATGGAATACTAAAAACATTCCTTAATTTTTAATTATGTTTTATAATGTATCTAATGAGTCGCCTGGTATGTTGAAGTTGGTTTATTTGAGGTTGTTAAAAAAATGGATTCAAAGTTTTTAAATAATAAAAAACAAATTTTTTGTGGTATAATTATCATGGCTGTTTTGATTTTTTTCATTTTTAGAAATTACAATAGTTTCTTTATTTTAAAGGCGGATGTTTTATTTGATGAATCTATTTATGCTGAAGAAACCAAAAATATTACTGATCTACAAAGTGATCTAAATAAAAAAGAATATGAAAGTTTAATCAAAGAAAAAGATTCTTTGAACATTTTAAACTACGAAGGGCAAGTTAAGTTTCTTCTGAAAGAAGTCGAAAAGATTACCAATGATTCTGGTTTAACATTAAACAGTATTAATTTTAATTCTAAAATTAATGCTTCAGAGTCAAAGACTGAGGATGATTCAGTAAAATTTATCATGTTTAATGTAAATATATCAGGAACATATTTAGCCCTGAAAAATTGGCTGGTTAAAATTCACGAAATAAAGATAGCCAGTATTAATCGGATCAATTTTTCTATTTTAGATGATCAAAAAATAGATTCCCAAGTAGAACTGAAGATGTATTATAAGTAGTTGGCTGGCTGTAATATATTAAAAATTTAAATTAAATAAAGGCAAGAAGTTTTAAGCTAAAATAATGATCAACTCTTTTCTGGATTCTCTTTTAAAAGAGAATAAAATTACTAAAGAAATTTATGATATTTTAAAGATTAAAAATCTGGGCGATTTAGAATTGTCCGAAGAAATTATTAAATTAAAATTATTTGATGAAAAAACTATTTTGGCTCTCAGAGCGAAATTTTTTTCTATCCCTTTCAGGGTGGTTGAAGAAAGTGAAATAAAGAATGAAATTTTGGATTATATCCCGGAAGAATCAGCTAAGACTTATAAAATTATTCCAATAAAAAAAACTGGATCGGATTTAGAAATTGGGGTTGTTAATCCGTCAGATATTCGAGCCCTTGATGCTTTAAAGTTTATTGCTTCTCAGAAACGGATTAATATCAGAATTTCGCTTATATCTTTAAATAATTTTTTTGCCATTTTAAAAAAATATCGAAATTTCAAAGGAGAAATAGGAGAAGAATTAACAAAGATTTCCCAAGAATTCAAGGAGGAAGTAGAAAAAGATAGCGAACTGGTTGAAGAAGCGCCAGTTATTAAGATTGTTATGGTGATTTTAAAACATGCTTATGAAAATAATGCTTCTGATATTCATGTTGAACCAACCAAAGATCGTTCCCGAGTCCGTTTTAGAATTGACGGAATACTTTCCATCGGTTTATTTTTTCCAAAGGAGATTCATGATGCAGTCATCGCAAGAATTAAAATCATGGCTAATATGAGGATTGATGAAAAGAGGCTTCCTCAAGACGGTCGTTTTAAAAATAAAATCCTGGATAAGGAAATTGATTTTCGAGTTTCAACTTTCCCCACTCAATTCGGTGAAAAAATTCAACTAAGACTTTTAGATTCATCATATGGTATTAAGGATTTGCCTGAATTAGGAATTTGGGGTAAAAATCTTGATTTAATTAAAGAGGGGATTAAGAAACCTTATGGTTTAATTTTATTAACTGGTCCGACGGGTTCGGGGAAAACCACTACCCTTTATTCAATTCTTAATATTTTAAATAAAGAGACGGTTAATATTTTAACCCTGGAAGATCCAATCGAGTATTATTTAGATGGGATTGGTCAATCACAGATCAGGCCGGAGATTGGCTATACTTTTGCTTCTGGTTTAAGATCTTTGGTTAGACAGGATCCTAATATTATCATGGTGGGCGAAATTCGCGATAAAGAAACAGCTTCCCTGGCGATTAATGCTGCCCTTACTGGTCATATTGTTCTTTCAACTCTCCATACTAATAGCGCTATTGGTGTTATGCCTAGGCTTTTAGAAATGGGAATCGAAGGATATCTTTTACCGAGCGCTTTGAATTTTATGATTGCTCAGCGTTTGATTAGACAGCTCTGTCAATCTTGCAAGAAATCAGTTAAAATTAGCGACAGGGCAAAAGAAATAATAAATAAAGAATTGGAGGGGATAGCAGAATTTACTCAAGAATTAAAACTAACCGAAAATTCTGTTTTATATCAAGCGGCCGGTTGTTCTAATTGTGATCAGACAGGGGCGAGTGGTCGAATTGGTATCTACGAAGTATTTATTATGACGGAAGAATTGAAAGATATTTTGGTAAAAAATCCAACTGAGTTAGAAATTAAGAAAGAATCAGTGAGGCAAAAGATGCTAACAATGAAACAAGATGGTATAATACAAGCATTAAAGGGTACGGTTTCCCTTGAAGAAGTTTTGAGGGTAATTAACAATTAAAGGGCTTTGTTAAAATTTTGAAGCGTAAAGCGCGAACAAAATCTTATGACAAAACCCTTATCCCGCACCCCCGATCAGGTCGAGGGCATGCTTGATTGCGGGATCCAGATTTCAATAGATTGGTTTAATCAGCCAACTGGCGGATAGAAATTATTTGATTTTCCTAAACCCTATTTCCATGATCAAAGAACTTGAAGAATTATTAGATTCAACAATCAAAGAGAACGCTTCGGATCTCCATATTTCGGTTGGTCGTTACCCGACTATTAGAATCAATGGTTTATTGATCCCGCTTCTAGAGAGGAAAGTTATTAATCCCAAAAAAGCTGAAGAATTGGTTTTTAGTCTTTTGACTTCAGAACAAAAGAACATTTTTTTAATTAAGAAGCAATTAGATTTTTCCATTTCCTATAAAGAGGTGGTTCGTTTTCGAATCACTATTTTTCATCAACGAGGTTATATAGCCGCCGCTATCCGTTTGATCCCTCAAAAGATTAAAACCTTAGAAGAACTAAACTTGCCAATGATGCTTAGGGATTTTACAAAGTTTAACCAAGGTTTTGTCTTAGTTGTTGGTCCATCTGGTCAAGGAAAATCAACAACCCTAGCGTCGATGATTGATGAAGTAAATCATTCTAAACAAGTTCATATTATTACAATTGAAGATCCAATCGAATATGTTTTTGCCCAAGATAAAGCGATAATTTCTCAAATAGAAATCGGTTCTGATATTGGTGATTTTAATTCAGCTTTAAAATCAGTTGTTAGACAAGATCCAGATGTTATTATGTTAGGGGAGATGCGTGATCCTGAAACTATTTCAGCGGCGATTACGGCGGCGGAAACTGGTCATCTTGTTTTATCAACTCTTCATACTAATAGCGCTTCTCAAACAATTGATCGGATTATTGATGGTTTTCCTTCGTCTCGACAAAATCAAATTAGGACTCAATTATCTCTGACTTTATCAAGTATTTTTTCTCAACGTTTAGTGACTCTGACAGATGGTAGTCGAATGCCAGTCTATGAAATCATGATTGCTACTCCTGCCATCCGAAATCTTATTAGAGAAAATAAGGTTCATCAAATTGATTTAGTAATTGAAACTTCAGCTGACCAGGGAATGATATCTTTAAATAAATCCTTGTCTTTATTGATTAAAACTGGTAAAATGACTAAAGAGCATGCTGAGGGTTATTATTTAAATTCCCCAGAATTAAAGTCGTTCTTAAATTAGTTGAAAGTTCCTCAAGTTAAAAGTTTATAAAGTAAATGCATTTTGCATTCATTATTAATTTGATAACTTGATGAACTTTATAACTTTATAACTAATTATGATTTTCAATTATAAAGTTCGAACACAAGCAGGGGTATTGAAAAACGGTTCTTTCGAGGCCTCGTCAAGGGAAGAAGCTGTTTTGATTTTGCAAAAACAGCAGTTAATTATTACTGAACTTTCTTTACAAAAATTACCTTTTTATAAAAGAGAATTGGGATCTTTTAACGGTGTTAGTAAAGCTGAAGTGGTAATATTTTCTCGTCAATTAAGCTTTCTCTTCGAAGCCAAAATTCCCTTAAACGACTCTTTAAAGATATTAGGTGAACAAATTACTAATCATAGGTTTAAGAGAGTTATTGAAGATATTAGTTACAATGTTGATGCGGGGATGCTTTTTTCCAAAGCTTTAGTTAGTCATAAAGGTATTTTTTCTGATTTTTATATAGCTCTAGTTCGTTCAGGAGAAATGGCTGGAAAGCTTCAAGATGTCTTAAACTATTTGGCGAATTACCAAGAAAGAGAATTCAATCTTATTTCCAAAATTAAATCAGCCATAACTTACCCGATTTTTATTCTCATCTTCTTTTTGATTGTTATTACCTTAATGCTAACTTTTGTTGTTCCACAACTAGCAGCTGTTTTTAGGGATAACAATATCTCATTGCCAGCGATAACTACTATAGTCATTGCGATATCCGATTTTCTTAAAAAATATTACGGATATATCATCACTTTTATTGCCTTGTTTTTTGTTAGCTTTTTATTATATAAACGCACTCAATCAGGCCAAGATTTGATTGATTTAATGAAATTAAAAATTCCATTTGTCAAAGATATTTATCGAAAGTTTTACTTAGCCAGAATTGCTGATACATTATCAACGATGGTTGTCGGTGGTTTACCGATTATTCAGGCAATTCAGGTTACTATGGATGTGGTTGATAATAAGGTTTATCGCGAGGTTCTTCTTGATGCAGAAGATAAGGTGAAAAAAGGGGTAACCTTAAGTAACGCCCTGAAGAAAGATAAAAATATTATCCCGCCCCTTTTTTGTCAAATGCTAACTATTGGTGAGATATCTGGTAAACTTGATCTGACTTTGAAGACTATCGCTGAATTTTATCAAAAAGAGATTAATTATACAATTGATAAACTAACAGTTTTAATTGAACCAATTTTAACGGTGTTTTTGGGAGTCTTTATTGGTCTTTTCATCTTTGCCATTATGTCACCGATGTACAGCATTATTCAAACGTTCTAGGGTAAGTGTCTATCTTTCTAAATATTGTTTACATTTTAACAATGTTAATAACTGAATATTGATTATTTCCTAATTTCATACTATAATTTTAATAGAATATGAGATTTAGATTATTCAAAGGTCGATTTTGGAAGATTATAAATAAAATTAATAAATCATATGAATTATTTTAAAAATAATCAAATTAATCAACAAAGAGGTTTTACTTTGGTTGAGGTGTTGGTGGTTATCTCTATAATCGCTGTTATGGCAACCTTTGCTGTCGTCAGACTTGGTCCGGTACGTCTAAAAGCTAAAGATAGTACGATAAAAGTGGATTTAGGAACCCTTAGAAGTGTGGCTGAAATAAATTTTGATGACAAAAACGATTATGCTTGGATTTGTACTGCTTTATCCTCAACCTCAACCACTTTGACTCCTCCTGATCTTGATGTTTTTGATCTGGGAGTGAAAATTAAAAAAGAGATAATTTCTTCTTCTTCAGCATTAACGTGTAAAGGTAACGCTAGTACTTATTTTGTTGCTGCACCCTTGTTGTCTAATACTAAATTTTTCTGTATTGATGCATCGGGATTTGCTGGCGAAATTACAGCAGTGCCAACCAATACCATTGCCCCTTTCGCATGTAAATGAAATAATAAAAGTTTTATAGTTTTACTTCAAGAATCCACTGAAAGGTGGATTCTTGGTTTTCGGTCTTAAAATTTATCTACTAGGAGCTAGGAGTCTAGCAACTAGGAGCTATTCCTATGTTTCCCCTATTTTTCATTGGTCTATTGATGGGGAGTTTTTTAAACTGTTTGATTTATCGTCTGGAAAATAATCTCCCTATTTTCGTTGATTTACTTAAA
Source organism: Candidatus Azambacteria bacterium (assembly GCA_016195045.1). Taxonomy (GTDB): domain Bacteria; phylum Patescibacteriota; class Minisyncoccia; order GWC2-36-17; family JACQAJ01; genus JACQAJ01. The sequence goes on from JACQAJ010000092.1 coordinate 10,004, forward strand.
AACAAGCCGTGGAAATTTTCTCGTTCTTTTTGTCCTCATTGTAAGAAAGATTTAAAGTGGTTTGAATTAATTCCGATTATTAGTTTTGTGATTCAGAAATTTTGCTGTCGATCTTGTCATCGAAAAATCTCTTGGCAGTATCCAGTAGTAGAAATAATAACAGGGCTATTGTTTTTGTTAATTTTTAATTCTCAATTTTCTCTTTCAGCTGGCGGATTCAATGAATTTCTTGATTTAGGAATTTTTGAAATTCTCAACTTGGTTTATCTTTTAACGGTTACTTCGTTATTAATTTTAATCGCGGTTTTTGATTATAAGTATTATATTATTCCTAATAAATTTATTTACCCACTCATTTTACTGGTGACTGGCTATCAATTACTCCTGACTCCTCACTCTTTACTCCTGACGACCATCATAGTCAGCTTCGCTTTTGCCACTTTCTTTTTTCTAATGACGGTTCTTTCTGGTGGTCGTTGGATGGGAATGGGGGACGCTAAACTAGTTTTATTTATGGGTCTTTTTTTGGGTTGGCCCAGAATATTTTTAGCCATTTTTCTGTCCTTTATTCTCGGCTCTCTTATCTCTCTAATTTTAATTTTTACTAAGCAAAAGACTCTTAAGGATATTATTCCCTTTGGTCCATTTCTAATCCTTGGCACTTTTATCGCCTTACTTTGGTCTGATTATTTGATTGGTTTGATTTAGGAAATTACAGGATTAAATGTCCCAATCAGGCTTGTTTTTAAAGTCCCTTTTGGTATAATTCCAAGGACTTAGCCGAGGTAGCTCAGTGGTAGAGCGCTGCCCTGAAGAGGCAGGCGTCGCAAGTTCGATTCTCGCCCTCGGCACCCAAATTGAGTTTATTTTCTAATATCAGAGAATAGATTTAAAATAATTGTCTTTGAAATATTAAAGAAGTATTTAGAAAATATCATAATATAACAGATGTTATGAATATTTTCTGATTTTCTGTTAGCTATTAATTTTCAAGTACTTAAGGCCTGAGAATTAATATCTGTCTTTA
>JACQAJ010000086.1 GCA_016195045.1 Candidatus Azambacteria bacterium
ATCAAGAAGTATCGTTTCGGGATTTACTCACCGTCTTTTTTGCGACCCATGATTCAACTACTCTTAATCGACAAGGTGCGGATGTGGGAACGCAGTATCGTTCCATTATTCTTTACACTACAGAATTACAAAAAGAAACCGCCGAATTATTTATTCAAGAAATAAATGCGTCATCTCTTGAGGGTCATAAAGTTGTTACCGAAATAAAGCCGCTAGATATTTTTTATCCCGCTGAAACTTATCACCAAGACTACTATCAAAAAAATCAGACTCAACCCTACTGCCAAGTAGTGATTAATCCTAAACTAGAAAAAGTTCAAGAAAAATTTGCCGTATTATTGAAAGAAGACGAAAAATTCGATTAGTTGCATTGACAACGCTATAGCTGTTGTATATACTTATGGTATATTAATTATAACTCAAAAAATTATGTCAAACACGCAAGTAATATTAACGAAAGGGAAAACCACGATGCATATAAAAGTTGATCGTGATATTAAAAATAAATCTACTGAACTAGCGAGTCAGCTCGGTTTATCTTTGAGTACTATTGTGAATGCTTCTTTACGTAATTTTATAAAAGTAGAAACATTTAGCGTCAGTACAGGCGAGACAATGACTCCTTATATGGAAAATTGGCTAACAGAAATTGAGAAAGACAGGAAAAGTGGCGAGAAACTAAGTGGACCATTTTCTTCCGTTGCTGAATTAAAAAAACATCTTTCCAAATGAAAACAGTCACCCATAAAAAGTTTGAAAAAGTATTCAAGCAGATACCACAAAAGATACAAAATAAATTTTATCAACAATTGAGGATATTTCAATGTAATAAATATGATCAAAGATTACGAAATCATTCTTTGGTAGGCCGGTATCTTGGTTACCGTAGCATGGATATTATTGGTGATTGGCGAATTATTTTTAAAGAAATAGATAATGAAACTATTAAGCTCGTCAATATAGGAACTCACAGTGAATTGTATGGATAAATGAACATCGGAGTTAAAATAATTTAAAATCTATGATTATACACATTAATTATTGGGCAGTCATAATTGCATCAGTCGCCCAGTTTTTATTGGGGTGGTTTTGGTTTACTTTTTTGTTCGGAAACCTTTGGGCGAAAATGCACGGTCATGATGAGTGTTCAAAAGAAGAACAGGAAAAAATGAAATCCGAAATGGGTCCATTGATGATATAATTTTCTTTAACATTGATGAACAACACAATCAAAAAAGACACCGAGCTTTCCCCAGAACTTTATCGGGTGGCGCGAGAAAAAGGAACGGAAACGCCTTTCACTGGGAAATATTGGGATAATCATGAAAAAGGAAATTATATGTGTGCGGTTTGTGGTGGGGAACTTTTTTCTTCCGATGCTAAATTTAATTCTGGTACCGGCTGGCCGAGTTTTTCTGAACCAACGAATCTTCAAAATATTGAATTGAAAAATGATGATAGTGGTAGTATGCAACGAATCGAAGTTTTATGTAAAAATTGTGGCGCTCATCTTGGTCATGTCTTCGACGATGGCCCAAAAGATCAAGGTGGCAAAAGATATTGTATTAATTCGGTTTGCTTGGAAAAAGTGAAAAGTAAGGTATAATTAAATTAGTACTAAACCTTAAAGATTATGGTCAACAATAATTTAAAAAAAGTTTTGGGATGTGTCATGGTTATCTTGGTTTTATCGCTAGGATTATTTTTATATGTTTCCAATAAAGTAGGTAAGGATATCGCTGATTATGAAGGAAGATATTTTCATGAATTACAAAAGAAAAATGCTGAGTCTCCTCAACATCATGAGAAAATTATTCTTGCAGGTACATTAGCCCCGCTTCTTGATTACAACAAGGCGGATTATAATGCGGCAATTGCCTCCGATAAATTAGTCGTTCTTTATTTCTATGCCAACTGGTGTCCGCTTTGCGTGAAAGAATTTCCATTAATGCAGGAGGTATTTAACGAATTAACTACAGATAAAGTAGTTGGTTTTCGAGTTAATTACAACGACAGTGATACTGATAGTAATGAGATAGCTCTCGCCCGTCAGTTCGGTGTGGCTTACCAACATACAAAAGTTTTTGTGAAGCATGGTCAAAGAATTCTCAAATCCCCCGAGAGTTGGGATGAGGAACGGTATGAAACAGAAATTCAGAAAAATTGGTAGTTGTTTGACTTAGATTTTATTTAGATTTATACTAATTTATATGGAAAAAATATTAAGATATAAT
>JACQAJ010000089.1 GCA_016195045.1 Candidatus Azambacteria bacterium
AATGATTTGAGACTCTTTGATTTAATCATCATCGGTATCAAATTATGATTTTATCCTAGCACCTTAAATAATGTTTTGTCTATAGATAGTTTTTATACATGAACAAGCCATTTTTTAGAGGCAAATTCTTGAGAGGGATAATTTATTAAAGCATAAATCTAAATGCGGAAACATTACGGAGTCTGACCCAGTAATATCTCGAGGAACCTGCGTGATGACAGAATAATAAGAACAAATATATAATGAAGCGAAGGATCTAAATTAGATTCTTCGGTCGCTCTGATGAGCTCTCTCAGAATGACAAGCGTGATGGGTAGTTTGTAGTTTGTAGAATTCCAGATCTAAAATCTTAAATCTTAAATCATTCTCCACTGATGGCCCGATCGGGGGGAATTTCAAAATAATTTAAAGCGTATTCGGCGATATTTCTAAAAGTCGGGACGACCGTGGTCGAAGCGGCTCTTTCATTCGGTTTTTCCAGCTTTAGTAAAATAATAAATTTGGGATCAATGGCCGGAGTATAACCAACAAAAGTATGAATTGATTCATCGGTATAACCACCCTTAACATAATTAGGAATTTGGGCCGTGCCGGTTTTTCCCGCAACTGAATAACCTTTCATCTTAGCCGCTTTACTCGAACCATTTTCCACGACATTGATTAATAACGAGGTTAGAGTCAAAGCGCTTTCCTGGCTAATAACTTGAGTAGTAGAATTATTATTATAGTTAGTCGTCTCGCCATTGGATTTAACTAACTTTCTCAACAAATGTGGTTTCACCAAAAGACCATTATTGGCAATCGCCGAGACCGCCGTAATTAGACTAATCGGAGTTACTGAAATCCCTTGACCAAAACTAGCCGTCGCATAGTTAATCTCTCGGCCAGTTTTTAAATTAGAAATATTTCCCGTGGTCTCAAATAAATCAACTCCACTTTTTCGATCAAAACCGAAAATTTTTACATATTCCAAAAATTTTTCTTGACCAACTTTATTACCGACAAAGACCGCGCCAGTATTGATAGAATTCTCAAGCACCTTGGTCATAGTACTCTCGCCATAACTACGGCCATCATAATTTCGAATGGTTCGAATACCAATCTTTAAAATACCGCTATCATAATAGGTAGTCTCGGGAGTGATAACTTTTTCATTTAAACCCGCCGCAAAAGTAATAGCCTTAAAGATCGAACCTGGCTCATAAACGCTTTGAGTGGCCGGATTAAGAAAAACTTTAATATTTTTTGATTGCTGATAAATATTCGGGTCAAAACTGGGGCTAGAAGCCATACCTAAAATATCGCCAGTCTTGGGATTCATCACAATGACTGTCCCACCGGAAGCTTTTTTCGCCTCAATCAGTTTTTTCAACTCCTCTTCAATTTTAATCTGAATATTAGGATCGATCGTCAAAATTAAATCCGAAGAAAGGGCTGATGGTTTACTAATTTTCTTATCGACCACCGAGATCCAAGTACCAAAAACATCTCGTAAACTAATCACCTGACCACTCTCCCCGCTCAATTCTTTATTATAATATTCTTCTAATCCATACTGACCTTTCAAGGTATTATCTTTCAAACTCAAAAAGCCCACCACCTGAGAGGCTAGTTCATTATTAGGATAGAAACGACCAGATTCTTTATCGAGATAAATGCCTTTAATTTTTACTTGTTTAAATTTTTCGACTTCTTGATCGCTAATTTTTCTTTTAATGAGTTCATATAAATCCTTACCGTTACTAAGTTTTTTAAAGATTAGTTGTTCGTCCAGATCGAGAATTTTAGAAATTTCTTGAGCAGTCTTTTGAGGATCCGAAATTTCTTTCGGTATCGCATAAACTAAAAACCAATCTTTATTTTGAGCTAAGGGGAATAATTGACCACTTTTATCAGTCATAAAAATCTCGCCCCGACGAACCGTCACAATATCATTCTTTTCTGACTGTTTCAAAGATTGATTTTCAAAAAAGGAATTTTTTAATATTTGTAAATTAAAAAAACGGCCAATAATGACTAAAGTAACAAAAAAGAAAACGAAATAAATAATTTTGAGCCGAGTCTTGAGGGTCATGAAATAAACTAAAAACTAAAAGTGAAAAGTGAAAAGTGAAAAGTGAAAAGTGAAAAATTTTGAAATTTATTTTTAGTTTTTCACTTTTAGTTTTTCACTTTGAAAGCCGTCTGCCCGCCGAGATTGATG
>JACQAJ010000090.1 GCA_016195045.1 Candidatus Azambacteria bacterium
AATGATTTAATTCAGGGGATTAAGAAAATAAAAGATTATCAGATCTCGGTTTTTCCGGGTGGATTTTCTTATGGCGATGATCTCGGTTCTGGCCAGGCCTATGCTAACAAAGTCAGAAATCATCTCTGGGAAGATATTGAGAATTTTGTCTCTCAAGATAAACTGGTGATCGGGATTTGTAATGGCTTTCAAATTCTCACTAACTTGGGACTTTTACCAGGAGCGTTGACCTTTAATGATGGGGGTCGTTATTTAGATCGCTGGGTGGATCTTAAAATCGAAAGTCACAGTCCTTGGTTAAAAGGCCTCAAGACTATTTCCTTACCAATTGCTCATGGCGAAGGAAAATTTCAGGCCGATAAAAAAATCTTCCACGATTTAAAAATTTCTCAAAATATTGTTGCCCGTTATACGAAGGGCGAGATTTGTACTTACCAAGATTTATCGGCCAATCCCAATGGCTCGCTTGATGATATCGCTGGTATTACGGCTTATCAGGGGAGAGTTTTAGGGATGATGCCTCATCCTGAACGAGCGTTGTTGATCACTCAATTGCCTCAATTTCCTTTTTTAAAAGAAAAAAGTCGGCGGACCAAAAAAGACCTGCCTGAGTATGGTCCCGCTTTACAAATATTTAAAAACGCGACTAATTATTTTAAAGAGTAGTAAATTATGGAAAAGAAGATTGCATACACACATCGGAAAAGTAAGAGAGCAAAACGAATGCGACCTCAAAAATTTAAACAAATTTCTTATTAATTCAGACACAACTTGACAGTCCCTGGAGGGAATTTTAAATGAGGTCGTTAGTGGCTTTAATATCAGAACAAGTTTGACATTAAAACCATTAAAATCAGTGTTTTTTCTTGGATTTTAACGAAATTGGTTGACTTTATCGTTAAAATTGTTACACTAATAAATAAATGGCAAATACTTTAAAAGTCTATAAAAAAATACAGAAATTACGAGAAAGATATTATAAAGCCATACTTGGTAAAGAGGCTCTTTTAAGAATGATTGCGGAAGCCGAGGTTTCCGATCAGGTCTATAATTCCAATGCTATTGAAAATAGTACGCTTTCTCTTGAAGAGACCGATAAAATTCTTCTTCAAATAGAACTTGATCGATACGTATCGGAAAGAGAAATTTTTGAAGCTAAAAATTTAGCTCGAGTGGTTTTATATATAGAAAATAAATCCAAAGAAAGTGAATTAGATTTTGATATTATTTTGTTACTCCATAAAATGCTGATATCAAATATTCGCGATGAAATTGCCGGTAGATTTAGAATTAAAGATGAATGGGTGAGAGTGGGCGAGCATATCGCACCCAATCCATTAGAAGTTATGGAGCGATTGCAAAAAGTTATCACTGAATATAATTCTAATAGTGCTGAATCTGTGATCAAGAGAATTGCTAAATTTCACTTGGGTTTTGAATATGTTCATCCCTTTGTTGATGGTAATGGTCGGATTGGACGAGTACTCAATAACTATCTTTTATTGCGCGGTGGTTATGTTTCTATTAATATTAAATTTATCGATCGGTTGATGTATTACGATGCCTTTAGAGAATTTCAAGCAAAAGGCAAAACTAAAATAATGGAAACTATTGTTGCTAAAGCCCTGACCAATAGTTATCATAAACGGCTGGCCTATTTAGAAAATAAAGTGATTATGAATTTGTCTGATCATGCTAAAAAATCTAAACTTTCCCACGCTAATTTAATCAATAAAGCCAAACGACAAACTATTGAAGCTTTTTGGGAAAAAGGTGTTTGGAAGATAGGAGTATAAGGCTATGATATCGATAATCAAAGAAACTCCGCCTAAATTTCGAAATTTAATAATTTTGGTTCGGAGTTTTTTATAAATGAGTCCTAAAAGATAACCAAAGAATTTATGCGGAACATTTATTTTTACGCTTCGCTTAAATTTTTAAACAAAAATGGTGAAAAGTGAATATGCCAAAGCCGGAGTGGATTATACTGAATTGGAACCGTTCAAGGAGATAATGATTGAAGCCGGGAAGAAGACGGTGGCTTTTCCCAATCGTCGAGGGGTCTATATAAATTCCGATGTTTTGCATTCGCACGGGGGAATTTTTGAGTATCGAGGTGATCAGCCGCATTTGTGGTGCAGTACGCAAGAAGGGTTAGGAAATAAGAATTGGATTGCTGAATGGATGTATCTTTATGATGGCACGGGCCGAACTTATTACCAAAACATGGCCATTGATACTGCCTTGATGGCGGCCAATGATTGTCTGGCTCAAGGGGCAATGCCGGTAGTCTTTACTGATGAGGTCGCCGTTGGTGACAGTTCTTGGTATGCCGACAAAAAGAGGAGTCAAGATTTAGCTGATGGTTTTGTTTCTATTTGCCAAGAAGTTGGTATGGCTTTGCCGGCGGGGGAGTCGCCCGCTCTGAAATATCTGATCAAGTCGGAATTACCGATCAAAAGCGCTCCCTCTTTAAGTGGTTGTGTCACTGGTATTATTGCCCCCAAGAATCGTTTAATTACTGGAAAAGAATTACAAGTCGGCGATCATATTATTGGGGTTACTTCTTCCGGAATCCATGCTAATGGTATCTCTCTGATTATTAAAAAAGCCTTAGAATTACCAGAAAAATTTTTAACTAAATTACCGAATGGCCAAACACTAGGCGCCGAGGCTTTAATACCGACCCGATCGTACGTTTCTTTAATCGAAGCTTTGCTCAACGCCGAAGTTAAAATTCACGCTCTACTGCCGGGTACTGGTGACGGGGTCGGCAAGATTGCCTTTGATAAACGATCTCTTACTTATCGGATTCATTCTTGGGTTCAGGTGCCCGAACTGTTTAAGTTTTATCGGGAAGTGATCGGGATTCCTCTACTTGATTGTCTCAAGACTTTTAATTGGGGTATCGGTTATTATATTTTTGCTCCGGCTTTTCAGGTGGCAACTATTTTAGAAATTGGAAAACAGAATCATTATGAACTTTTAGATCTCGGCCTGGTTGAATCAGGCGATCGGCAAGTTATCTTTGAGCCAGAGAAGATTATTTTACCACCACCTGGACAATAACTAGGTTGTAGGTTGTAGAAATAATGAATCCAAAACCTAAAAAGCTAATAAGCTACCAGCTAAAAAGCTAATTATGTATTTCGTTTATCTGTTGCAATGCCAAAACGGCAGTATTTATACTGGAATTACTACTGATGTCGATCGGCGGTTTTTGGAACACCAAAAGGGCGAAGGGGGACATTATACTCGAGCCATGGGCGTCGAAAAAATACTTTATACAGAAAAATTCAAAAATAGAAGTCTCGCGACCAAACGAGAACTGGAAATAAAAACTTGGCCAAGAGAAAAAAAATTAAAACTCGTTAACCTGTTAACTTGTTAACAAATATTTTAGATCATTTCTCTTTGATAACAGCGTTCGCAATAAGGCCGAAAGTCATCTTCGGTCGCATGAACTGACCAGATTTTCTCCTGACAAGAAAAACATTGATC
>JACQAJ010000091.1 GCA_016195045.1 Candidatus Azambacteria bacterium
AAAAAGCCTGAAGTATATACTTTAGGTATATGAAAACATCAGTCAGTATAAAACTTGATAAAGATATTAAAGAACAAGCAACTCAATTTGCCCGCGAGATTGGTTTACCTCTTTCCACTATTATTAATGCTAATCTCAGAGAAATTATGAGAAGCGGAGAAGTGAGAATTTCCTTAGAACCAAAAATAAAACCAGTAATCTGGGAAGAAATGAAAAAAGCGGTAGTTGACTATCAGGTGGGTAAAAATATTTCTCAGGCTCTCAAAAACAAAAAAGAGGTGATGAACTATCTTGAATTGTTATGATTATTTATTTTCATAAAAATTTCGAGAAGGCCTATCAGAAACTTCAGAAAAATGAACAGCAAAAAATTAAAATCCGACTCGCTTTATTTTTAGAAAATTCTTTTCATCCGCTACTGAATAACCATGAATTAAAAGGAGAGTATGCTAGTCATTTTAGTATTAATATCAGCGGCGATTTACGGGCACACTATAAGCTAGTCGGTAAGAATAAAGTTCTGTTCACGATTGTCGGTACCCATTCACAACTTTATCGATAAACATTTAGTATTTAAAATATAAAATTTATAAAAAGAGTTACGATTTTTTTTGTTGACATAATCTAACTTAAGTATATACTGGGTATATATGAACACAACAGTCATTAATATTAAAACAGATAAGTCTTTAAAAAATGAGGCTCAAAAATTAGCCAAGGGGTTTGGTCTTCCATTAAGCGCGATTATTAATTCTTATTTAAGAGGGTTTGTTCACGAAAAAAGAATTGTTTTTTCCGAGCCACCGATGCCCAACATTAAGACTAGAAAAATTTTAGATCTGGCGCTTTCTGATATAAATAAAAATAAAAATCTGGTCGGGTCTTTTAATTCTGCTAACGAAATGGATCGATTTTTGGACTCACTTAAAAGATAAACATGAAAATCGAACTTCACCGGAATTTTATAAAAAAATATTACAAATTGACGGTTAAAATTCAAGAAAAATTTAAAGAAAGACGAAATTTATTTCTCATTGATCAATTTCATCCCTTGTTGAATAACCACGCTTTATCAGGAAAATATGATAACTGTCGAAGTATTAATATCACGAGTGATATTAGGGTAATTTTTTCTTTAAGACCAGATGGTACGATTGTTTTTATTACCATTGGTTCTCATTCTGAATTATATGAAAACTAAAATAACCAAAAATAAATCTTAAATCTTAAATCTTAAATCTTAAATCTTAAATCTTAATTACCTTCCCATGCTTCACCAACCATTTTTCGATCCAACAAAATCGTATGAGGAAAATTGGAAAGAAGGACCCTTCGGGGCTTTTGCCAGCACTATAAACTCTTCAGAGAGGAGTCGCCTTCGCTCTGACGAGCTTCTGCGTACCGAAGGTGAACCAAAATACAAAGTCTTTGAACATAAAGTTTATTTGCCTTTTGGAATTCCGGCTGGGCCACTTTTGAATGGCCGATTTGTCGATGCCGCTCTTGATCTGAATTTCGATATTCCCATGCATAAGACCGTGCGGACGCGCGCCAAAGCTTGCCACCCGTTTCCTAATGTTTTAGCCATAGAAATAGAAGGCGATTTAACTATGGAAAAAGCGTCGCATCAATTGAAAGCTAAAGAGGGATATCTTGCACCACTGTCGATCACTAATTCTTTTGGTAATCCCTCTCAAGATTCCGATATTTGGCAACGCGATATTGCTCATTCAGTGGCTCACGCTAGAAAGGGACAAATAGTGGCCGCCAGTATTGAAGGTACCAAATGGCCCGGCTATTCTGATGCCGACTATATTCAAGACTGGGCCATCGGCGCCGGACTTTTAAAAGAAGCTGGTGCTCAGATTATTGAAGCCAATTTAAGTTGTCCCAATGAAGGCACGACTAGTTTAGTTTGTTTTGATGTTAATCGAGCTCGAAAGATTGCTGAGGCGATAAAGAATAAAATCGGTAACACACCTTTACTTTTAAAGACCGCTTATTTTTCTGATGAAGAAAATCTTCGGCACTTTGTTAAAGAACTAGGAAAAATTGTCGATGGTATTTCTTCGATCAATACCATTTCGGCTGAAGTAGTTAATGAAAAAGGTCAGCCAGCGCTTCCCGGGGAGGGACGTTTGCGCAGTGGCGTTTGTGGCCATGCCATTAAATGGGCTGGGTTAGATATGGTCAAACGACTTAAAAAACTCCGCGAAGAATTCAATTACCACTTTTTAATTTTTGGCGGTGGCGGAGTCATGAATCCGCAAGACTATCAAGAATATCATCAGGCTGGCGCCGATGTTGTCATGTCCGCCACGGGCGCTATGTGGAACCCCTATTTAGCGGGGGAGATCAAAAAACTTATAATTTCTAAAGTTTAAATTATAAATTCTCATAAATAGATAAAAATCTCACATTGACATTAAGAAAATCCGCCTGACTTGGAAGCCTTTGACGGATTTTTGGGTGGGTCTTACTTACGATTTTAGAAGAAAGAAGATTAATTATTCATCACTCCCACAATCCTATACTTTACTAATTTAGCTAATAAAAAAGACAGACCAGAAAACGTGAAGAAAATCAGTGATGGAAGATTGAAGAATAAACCCAAGGAGAATTAGGGTATCTTTTCCTTCGCACACCACTTTGAGATCATTCAATAAAAAAATGTGCTTGGAATTTTATTAACTTGTAATTTATTCACTACTGGGCCTTGCCTTTTTTAATAAATCAACCAACTCTTCTCTCTGTATCTCTAATCCATCTCTTGTATATCTATCCATATATCCTTTGCTATAAGCCAACATAGAATCAATATAATATACCAACTCTTTTTGAGCTTGTATTGCATCTTCAGGACTTTTGCCTCTTAAAAAACCCTTCATTAATTGAACCTGAAGATCCTTATATGTAGCTCTCAAAGATTTAAAATTTTCTCGGGATGGTTTTGCCTTTTCTATTCTATACTTTTCTTCTCTTTCATTTAGGGGAAATTTTTCATGAAAAAAATTATTAGCAGCAACAAACCCGCCATGTCCTAAAAAATCGTTAAACCACATTCTTGCCAAATCTCCTTCTGTATCATTTCTGAGAATTGCTATTGGTAACGGGGTTCTTTTTTCTCCTAATAATAAGTAATAAGCGTCAACTTTAGCCTCTATTGCGCTTTTACTGTTCCTTCCCATTCACCACCCGCATCGCAAATAATCATCTTCTTTCCATCCCATTCTTTTCCACGCACAATATTCTCAGGTACTTCTTGTTTTGGTTCAAGACTTTCCATATTTTTTCTCCTTTTATTTTAGGGTTAACTTAAATTAAGCCCACACCCACCCTACCCCCCCCATAATACAAGTCAAGTGAAAAACTGTGGATAAGTATTGCGGCTCATTTCCCGCATGTCGGACATGTGGGAAATTGTTTAGTTGGATTCTCGTCTACGTGAGAATGACCGACACGAAAATTACAGTAAAATCACAATAAAATCATTGACATCAACTATACCATTGTATATAATTCAGTATATGGATACAAAAACAACTATTCTTATAAAAACTGACAAACAGATTAAGAAAGTGGCACAGGATTTTGCCCACGATATTGGTATTCCTTTAAGTACTCTTATTAATGCTTACTTACGTCAACTTGCGATAGAAAAACGAGTAACTTTTGTTTCTCCCCAGATACCCAATGCCATTACCCGTCAGGCTATTCAAAATGCTCGTGCTAAAAAAAATCTTACGAGTTATGACTCTGTAGATATTTTTTTTAATGATATTCTTGGTGATCAATGGCGCACAAATCAATGAGAAATCTTTTAATTGAAAATACTTTTAAGCGTGATATGAAGCGATTACAAAAAAGAAGCTGGCATCTTAATGATCTTTATCAATACATCAAATTGTTGCAAAATTACAAAGAATTACCGTTACAAGCCCGCCCGCATAAACTTTCTGGTGAGTATGATGGATTCTGGGAATGTCAGATTAAAAATGACTGGTTGCTTATTTATAGTTTTACTCAAGAAATTCTTCTCTTAGTCCGCACTGGTTCACACGGTGATTTATTTGAATAAGGAGGTAAAAAATTATTAATTATAATTAAACCATGAAAAATAATATTATTGACCTATTAATTAAAGTTGGGGCGATTATTAAGGATAGTCATTTTGTGGGGACGTCAGGGAAACATATGCCAGTCTATATTAATAAAGATGCTTTACTTCCCAAAACAAAATATACTTCTCAAGTAGGTGTTATGATGGCGGAGAAATTTAAAAATAAAAAGATTGAAGTGGTAGTGGCGCCGGCGGTAGCTGGTATCCCACTGTCTCAATGGACCGCTTATCATCTTTCGCGTCTCATAAAAAAAGAAGTTCTGGCCATTTTTACCGAGAAGACATTGGAAAACGATCAGATTTTAAAAAGAGGATTTGATTTAGCCATCAAAGATAAACGAGTTTTGGTTGTGGAAGATATTGCAACCACGGGTAGTTCAGTTAAAAAAGTCATTGAGAGTGTCAGAAAAGCTGGAGGAAAAATTGTGGCCGTTTGTGTCATGGTTAATCGGGATTCCCAATTGGTTAATTCAAAAACTATCGGCGTGCCATTTTTCTCACTGGCCACTTATAAAGTACCATCCTACGAACCAAAAGATTGTCCGCTCTGTAAAAAAGGAGTTCCCATAAATATTCAATTTGGTCATGGCAAGAAGTTTATTGGGTTGAAAGTTTAGTTAAATTTGTAAAGTCTGGTATAATAAAATAAAGGTCGACCAAAGAGGAAATTAAAAGTATTCAAAAATATGGAAGAAAAAACATGTGGTGGTATGTCTGGATGTGGATGTGTGTGTCATAAATCCATTCCAGTTCTTATTATTTTGTTTGGTTTAGTATTTTTATTGGGTGCCTTGGACGTTATGACAGCGCATTCAGTGAGTATTGCTTGGCCAGTCATTATTATGTTGGTCGGATTTATGAAAATGTGTAAAGGAATGGGTCAATGCTGTAAATAAGTCTGTTAAGTTTGTCGGATTATAAAGTCCATAAAGTTTAATAGATCCATGATTTAAAAATGTTAATTTCTCAACCGTACTTAACTTTATGAACTTTATTAATTTAATAAACTTCGTAGTCCAAATGTCCATCATCGATAAATATAATAAGCGAGTTGACAAAGTAAATTCTTTGGTTTGCGTGGGATTGGATAGTGATTGGGAAAAAATTCCAGATACCTATAAAAAATTACCTTTTCCTCAATTTGAATTTAATAAATTTATTATTGATGAGACCCAGGAATACGTGGCCGCTTTTAAACCGAATAGTGCTTTTTATGAAGCTCGAGGTGATCAGGGAATTCGCGAGTTGAAAATGACCATGGAATATCTGCAAGAAAAATATCCTGATATTCTAACTATTAATGATGCCAAGCGGGGCGATATTGGTAATACTAATCAGGGATATGTTGATTTTATTCTCGATTGGCTGGGCTTTGATGCCCTCACTGTTTCGCCTTATTTGGGGGAAGAATCACTACAACCTTTTTTACAAAGAGCCGACAAGGGAATTATTGTTTTGTGTCGGACTTCCAATCCAGGATCAGGAGAAATCCAGAATCTCCTGGTGGAAAGAAAGCCTTTGTGGCACATTATTGCCGAAAGAGTAAAAAATAAATGGAATAAAAATAACAATTGTTTGTTGGTCGTGGGAGCGACTTATCCAGAAGAGATAAAAGTCATTCGTGATCTGATGGGTGATATGACTCTGTTGATGCCTGGCATAGGTAATCAAGGAGGAGATGTTGAGTTGGCGGTTAAAGCGGGTCTTAATTCTCAAGGCAAAGGTTTAATCATTAATTCCTCTCGAGCCATCATTTTTTCTGAAAATCCCAGAGAAGAAGCTAGAAAATTGAGAGATGAAGTAAATAAATTTAGATAAATTTTGTATAATTTTTTTATTGTTTGTCATTCCCACGAAGGCGGAAATCCAGTCTGCCAGCTGGCGGATTTAGTTCTGGATTCCTGGTCAAGCCTGGAATGACAAGCGTGAGAGTTTATTTTGATTTCTCTTGACTTGTGCTTTACTTAGAATTATAATGTAAAGCAATAAGATAATAAAGTAAAGAAATATGCCCCAAACTATCATTTCAAGTAAAAATCAAATAACGCTACCTAAAAGTCTCTTGGAAGAGTTGGGTCTTAAACATGGTTCTCGATTGATGATTAGGTCAGAAGATAATCAGATTATTTTAATACAACGGCCTAAAAGTCTAACTGCATATTATAAAGGTAGTGGTAAATCTGCTTTTGAAAAACTGGGCGGTGGCGATAAATTCTTAAAGGAAGAAAGAAAATCATGGAACTAGAAAAATTTAAAAAATTAATATCTCAATCTAATAAGATAGCCTTGGATTCTGCTGTTTTCATCTATTTTTTGGAAAATAATCCTAAATTTGGAGGTATGTCAGAAGCCATTTTTGAGTTAGCAGAAAACGATAAGTTAAAAATTGCATGTTCTCTCTTGATATCAATAGAAGTTTTGACTGGTTATCGTAAAGTAAAAGATGAGGTCGCAGAACATAAATTTAAGAGTATCCTAAAAGATTTTTCTAATATTGAAATACATGATTTTCCTGAGAAACTTGTCAATCAAACCGTCAATTTAAGAGTGAAATATAATATAAAAACTCCCGATGCTATTCATCTCGCTACTGCCATTGAGCATAAGGCCGATTTTTTTATTACCAATGATAAACAATTAAAAAACGTCAAAGAAATCAAAGTACTTTATTTAGGAGATTATCTATAGATACTATATGAAAAAAAGAAGACCAAGAGTGGGAATTATTTTTGGGGGTCGATCGGCCGAGCATGAAATTTCTTTGCGATCGGCCAAGAATGTCGTGGAGGCATTGGATCGGAAGAAATACGATCCAGTTCTGATTGGGATTAATAAAAAAGGAAGTTGGTTTTTGATTGATGAATCAAGGTTTTTTGATTCAAGATTTAAGATTCAAGAATCAAGAATCGGAGGCAAGGCACCCGATACCTCACTCCTATTACTTGCCGATGTGATTTTTCCGATTTTACATGGTCCCTTTGGGGAAGATGGGACCCTTCAGGGATTATTAAAACTGGTTAATGTTCCTTTTGTGGGAGCCAGTGTTTTAGGTTCGGCAGTCGGTATGGATAAAGACGTGATGAAACGATTATTACGAGAAGCAGGAATACCGATTGGAAAGTTTTTAACTATTAAAGAAAATGGTATTCCGACTTATGAAAAAGTGGTGGCAGAGCTAGGACGGCCATTCTTTGTCAAGCCGGCTAATATGGGCTCATCAGTCGGAGTGAGCAAGGTGAAAGAAAAAAAAGACTACCCAAAAGCGATTCAAGAAGCTTTTAATTATGACCGAAAAATTATTTTGGAAGAAAATATTATTGGTAGAGAAATCGAATGTGCTATCTTAGGGAACGATAATCCCCTGGCTTCAATTCCGGGAGAAGTTATTCCGAGCCATGATTTCTATTCTTACGAAGCTAAGTATTTAGATGAAAATGGGGCCAGGCTGGAAATCCCCGCTAAGCTGTCGGGCCGGTTAGTAAAAAAGGTTCAGGCTTTGGCCATTAAAACTTTTAAGGCTTTAAACTGTGAGGGTTTTGGTCGCGTTGATTCTTTTCTTAAAGAGAATGGCGAGATTCTGGTTAATGAGATTAATACCATTCCAGGTTTTACCTCGATTAGTATGTATCCCAAAATGTGGGAAGCCAGTGGTCTTGGTTATACCGAGCTTCTTGATCGTCTCATTAAACTCGCCTTCGAAAGATTCGAAAAAGAAAAGAAACTTAAAACAATGAGATAGGTTGTGTTGATTCTAAGTTTATCTTAAGTTAAACTTCGTCTATGAATACGAAACCAAGACAATCAAATATCTTAGGCTTTAAAGAACTTCGTGAAAACGCTGACAAATATATAAAGGCCGTTTTAAATGGCCGAACCTTTACCGTTGTCCGTCGTTCCAAACCAATTTTTAAAATGGTTCCAGTTGATGAATGAGGAGATGAAGGATTATGGGAAACCGTGGTAGATTTTCGAGATAAAAATGGCATTGGTATAAGAGCCGAAAACCTTGCTAATATACTCAAGAAATCTATTAATAAATCTCGTTAGAAATTTAACGAGATCAGATGTAATATTAAGAACAAAGACGTAAGTCAGCTCCGCTTCTGGTCCTCTCTATTAGTAAGAATATAATCGGACTTCTAACGGGATGAACAAAACAGAAAAATTTCTAAATAAAATTTCTCTTTTCGATAAAGAAAAAATACTAATGATAGTAGATTCTATAATTGCTAACGATTTAAATTTTTCGGATTTAAAGAAAATTCAAGGATCGGATAATATTTATCGAGTTAGAGTGGAAAAATTTCAAATTAAATTTATAAAACAGCAGAAGTTTAACGAGATTATTGAAATAGGTAAACGTAATGATAACACGTATTAAGATATAACGGTTTAGAAATCTAGATGATTTTAGTTGGGTGTTTTACGATTTTTGAAATTGTTATATAAAATCCAACCAAGCACGCAAGCTGACTCGCAATAGTGTCGCATGGTTTTATTCGGGATCGGTGCACGGACAGCTTAGTTTGGTTGTTGAGTGTAAAATGGAATCAAATTATGAATAAGGAACATAAAATAATCAAAACACTTTTTGATAAATTGTGTGCAGAACAAAAACAATTTTTTCCTCATTCTGGTATGGCAGGTCTCCCAAAAACTAGACACTAGTGTCTTCGATGATAAGTTGAAAATAAAAAAACATTATGACTAAAGGCCATGTCTTACTCCAGACCAACAAAAGGAGATAGTTACTTGGATTTAAAAATTACAAAATTATTAGATGGGACTGTCGTCGAATACGCTTTCGTAACGAAATGTCCTGTTTGTCCAGATTTTCTGAAGGAAAATATGGTGACAAACGGCCATACCGCACCGACCGAGATATTTTTGAACTAGAATCGTTAAACAAATTTTGAGGTTTAGCCGTAGCTAAGCCGAAAAATTTTGAGACGATTCTAGTCAAAAAGATCTTGGCCGGTGCAGCACTAACTTTGTCTCTTGATACTTTTTTTTGAGAAAATCTAGACAAACAGGTCGCAATGACAACAAACTAAAAACGCCAGACACACTTTAATGAACGATCCCAAAACACCCCTTGTTTACCATCTCAGACGGCCGTCTGAGATGGTAAACCAACC
>JACQAJ010000019.1 GCA_016195045.1 Candidatus Azambacteria bacterium
AAGCCAACAATAACGATCTAACTAAAATCATTAAAGGTCCCGATTTCCCTACTGGGGGCATGATCTATAACAAAAAAGAAATTAATCAAGCCTACGAGACTGGTCGGGGTTCAATTTTAATGCGTGGTCGAGCTGAAATCATCCAAGAAGGTAAATATCATCAAATTATTATTAGCGAGATTCCCTACACGGTTTGTAAATCATCTTTGGTAGAGAAAATTGCTTCTTTGGCTCAAGATAAGAAAATCGATGGTGTCCGGGATATTCGTGACGAAAGTGATAAGGACGGAATGAGAATCGTCATTGATCTCAAGTCAGACTCTCAGCCAGCCAAAATTTTAAATCAACTCTACGAATTTACCGACCTTCAAAAGACTTTTCATATGAATATCTTGGCTTTGGTTGATGGCATCGAACCGAGAACCCTATCTTTAATGGAAGTTCTCAATGAATTTTTGAAATTCCGCCAAGGAGTCGTGACTCGGCGCACTCAATTTGAACTGGATCGCGCTCGAGAGCGTTTTCACATCTTAGAAGGTCTCGCCAAAGCTCTCGACCATATTGATGCGGTCATTAAAATTATTCGAGCTTCCAAGGATCGAGAAACTGCTAAAATTAACTTAATGAAAAAGTTTGATTTTTCCGATCTTCAAGCCACGGCTATTTTGGAAATGAGATTACAGGCCTTAGTTAATCTGGAAGCCAACAAAATTAAAGATGAACTCGAAGAAAAGAGAAAATTGATTAAAGAGTTAATGGCCATTCTAAAAGACCCCAAAAGAATTTTAACGATTATTAAAAATGAACTCAAAATAACCAGTGAAAAATTCGCCGATAAAAGAAGAACTCAAGTGATTGCTTCGGGAATCGCTGACTTTAGTGAAGAAGATTTGATTAAAGACGAAGAAGTTATTATTAGTCTTTCCAGTGACGGTTACATAAAACGAGTTAAAGCTGATATCTTTAGAGTCCAAAATAGAGGTGGCAAGGGAGTCTCAGGTGGCGCCCCTGAAGAAGGCGATGAAACCTCTTCTCAATTATTTTTTGCCAGCTCCCACGATATTTTACTTTTCTTTTCTAATTTTGGTAAAATCTATCAAAATCGAGCCTATGAAGTCCCGGAAGGATCTCGAACCGCTCGAGGCAAAGCAATTTTAAACATTTTTAATCTTTCCACTAATGAAAAAATTAACTCCGTTTTACGAATTGGTTCCAAGGATAAAAATAATCAGAAATATTTAATTTTAGCAACTAAAAGCGGTATTATTAAAAAAACTGATCTCAGTTATTATGCCAATATTAAGGGCCGAGGAATTATTGCCATTAAACTTAAAGGTGATGACGAACTAGTCTCAGTCAAGATTAGTTCTGGTGAAGATGATTTAATCTTAATTACTAAACTAGGCCAGGCTATCCGTTTTAAAGAAAGTAAAATTAAACCCATGGGAAGAAATTCTTCTGGCACTAAAGGAATTAGACTAGGAAAATCTGATTCCGTAGTAGCCTTCGACGCTTTTGGTAAAAACCGGAAAAAAGTTCTTATGATTAGCCAATTAGGTTTTGCTAAACAAACCGACTTGAAAGAATATCGTCTCCAAAATCGCGGCGGAGCAGGGTCTAAAGCTTCGAAGATTAATGCTAAAACTGGAGATATCTCGGTTGCCCTAGTTTATTCCCAAGAAGAAGATTTGATTATCACTTCAACCAAGGGTCAAGTGATTCGATTAAAAATTACCGCTGTCCCGGTTTTGAAAAGAACCAGCCAGGGCGTGCGAGTCCTAAAATTAAATAAAGGTGATATGATTTCTTCGGCGGTGGTGTTATAATAGAAAGATAAAAATCAAAATGTAAATATCAAAAATCAAAATGACAGATTAAAATATCAATTTAATAAATAATTTTAAATTTTTACATTGTCATTTTCCATTTTGATTTTTTCATTTTACATTTCCTATGATTGAAATAATATCAAAACCAGGTATTGGTTTTATGGATTATAGAAAAATTTTGCTGGAATTTAATATTCAAGAAAAAGATAAAATAGCCGATTTCGGTTGCGGATCTGGTTATTTTCCGATTGCCCTCGCCAAAGCCGTTGGCCCAGAGGGAATAATCACCGCGATTGATGTTTTACCATCAGCCCTAGAACTCGTCTATGCCCGAGCCCAAAATGATAACTTATTAAATATCATCGGCAAAAGAGCTAATTTAGAAATTTTAGGCAGTTCTGGTTTATTGGACGATTCTCAAGATATCGTTTTACTGATTAATATTTTACATCAAACCGAGAATAAAGCAGGAGTGATCGCCGAGGCCAAGAGAGTAGTGAAACCCAGTGGCCAAATAATCATTGTCGATTATCTTCCCAATACGATGAGATTGGGACCAGCCGAAAGTCTCCGAATTTCCCCAGACGTGATTAAACCCTTAGCTCAATCAGCCCAACTCGAATTGACCAGAGAATTTAAAGCGGGTGATTATCATTGGGGAATGGTCTTTCGAAAAATCTTCTAGTATTAAAAATTGTCATTGCGAGCCGAATGAAATGAGGCGTGGCAATCTTATTAAATCAAAAATTAAAAATCAAAATGCAAAATGACAATGTAAAGATTAAAAATAAATTAAATAATTTTGACATTTTAATTTGCGCCCAATTTGTCCAGATTTTCCCTAAGGAAAATATGGGTACAAATTGTAGTGCAGAATTAAAAGTTCTGCGCATTTTGATTTTTGATATTTACATTTTACATTTTTTATGAAAAACCTAAAATATTACATCATTGGCGGCGCGGTTTTAGTAATTATCATCATTGTTTTAATCGTGGCTGGAGTTTTGCCCGGAGGTAAAACCAGCAAAGGAAAAGTAGTAACCTTAAAAATGTGGGGTACTGACGCGCCGGCACCCTATCAAGTTATCGCCAATTCTTTCCGAGAAAAATTTCCCGGTATCAAAATTATCTATACTCAAAAGAAAAAAGAAACTTACGAAAAAGAATTATTTGACAGTTTTTTAAACCAAAAAGCACCTGATATTTTTATGATCGAAAATACTTGGGTCCCCAGATACTTGAATCGTCTTTCTCTGGCCCCAACTGATATCCTAACTTTCAAAGAATTTAAGACAAGAATCCTAGAAAGCGCCGCTAATGAATTTTTATTAGGCCAAAAGATTATCGGCATACCGATCTACCTTGATACTCTGGGTATGTTCTATAACGACAGCCTTTTGAAATCAGCCGGTTTTGTTACGCCCCCCAAGAATTGGATTGAATTTTTGACCACCGTTCAAACCCTGACCAAAAAAGACAAAGCTTTTAATATTGAGATTGCTGGCGCCTCTCTTGGACTATCGGAAAATGTTGATAACGCCAGCGACATCTTAGAACTTTTAATGCTCCAGACTGGACTAGAAATAATTGATAATGAAGGTAAAGTCGCTTTCAATAAATCTTTAAAGATTAATGATCAATCATTTGAGGCTGGCGCCAATGCTCTTAATTTTTATGCCGATTTTGCTAATCCCGTCAAAAAAAATTATAGCTGGACGAAAAATTTACCCAATTCTCTTCAGGGTTTTATTCAAGGTAAAGTGGGGATGATTTTTGGTTATTCTTTCTTAATTACTGAACTAGGAAACTTAGCGCCTAAATTTAGTTTTAAGACCTCAATTTTCCCTGAAGTCAAAGACACAAATTTTAAAATTAATTTAACTAAATTTATGGCGCCAGTAGTTTCAATTTATTCGAAAAATCCTCGAGAAGCTTGGCAATTCTTAAAATATCTTAGCGAACCAGAAACCAACGAGTATTACATTAATCAATTTAATCGACCGACTAGCCTCAACGCTTTATATAACAAACAATTAGCATCAGCTTCTTTGGACTTAGAACCATTCATCAGACAATCCTTGACCGCCAAAAATTTTTATCAATTCGATAATTATGAAATCGATCGTCTTTTTAAAGAGATGATCAATCAAGCAGTGGACGGCCGCAATAGTTATAGTAATATTATTAATGAAGGAGCCACGAAACTAGATCAGCTGATGAAACAGTAAAGATTAAATCAAAAATTAAATATCAAAAATCAAAATTACAGATAAAAATGTCAAAATTAAATTTTGATTTTCAGGATTCATTTTTAAATTTTGCATTGTCATTTTGATCTTTGATTTTTACATTTTTATTTTACTAAACTATGTCTATTTCAAAAACGATCATTTCAACCACCCTCTTATTGACCATCGGTCTTTTATTATTTTTACCAATTTTCTACACCCAAGCCAGTTTAGTTGACGAGACCTGCGCCCAAAATCCATCAGCAGCCAATTGTAATCTTTGCGCCCTCTTAAGAACTGGCAAAAATATTATTAACTTTTTAATCTATACGATTGCTCCGGCTTTAGTCGGCATCTTTGTTGCTTATGGTGGAATTATGTTTTTAATTAGCGGCGGATCAGAAGAAAAAGTCACCGCCGGCAAAGATGCTATTAAAGTCGCTATTACTGGTTATATTATTGTCTTACTTTCTTGGCTCATCATTCAAGAAATTTTTCTAGTCTTTGCTAAAAATACCGGTTGGGCCAAACTTCCCTGTTGATAATATCTCTATTTACTTATTTTTTCCCGTAAATTATAATATT
>JACQAJ010000017.1 GCA_016195045.1 Candidatus Azambacteria bacterium
AATAAAAACATTGTTTTCATCACTTTGAGCCTTGATTAAATCAAACCATTCAAATAGACCTTTCGGAAAAACAACTTCCAAAACTTCTTTAATAATTTGCATCTATAATGGATTACTAAATTGCGACAATTCCATTATACCGTATTTACACCTCACCCACTATTGCGTGTGAGCCCTCGTTTGTGCGCCTCCATGATCAATTTGCCCGATACAACGACAGAGATGGGCGCAAGAGCTAAAACTTTTTTGGGATATTTTTCAGCATAAAGAGTCGTACCCATTCCGCCTAAACTATGTCCCGAAAGAACAAACGGCTCTTGATACCATTTCTGCTCTTGCGCCCATTTGATAACATCTTCTAAATCCTCATAGTAATTTGTCATTGTCGCATTCTCGTATTTTCCATCGCTTTCGCCAAATGTGTTTGTCGTATCAAAACGAACAACAGTAAAATCTTTTTCTTTAAACGCATCAGCAAAAATGGCAATATGATCTTGCTCTTTGAAACCAGAAAGTCCGTGCATAACAAAAGCTAATCCTTTTTGAGATTCGTTTTTCTCAACTAGAACAGCGATATTTTCTCCTTTACGATTTTTGATGAAAAGTTTTTCCATAAACTTTTTGTATAATTATTTCCGATCACCTGACAATAACAATGATGTTATTGTATCATGAAAATATTAAAAAATAATAACAAATAATAGGTTGCGCAAAAGCTTTAACAAGGCTAACATCGGAAAAATTCCAAAAATTAGTTCTAAAGGAGATGGAGAAATTTTATCATTAGCATTGTGTTTTTTTGCCTGCAGATATATTATATATCTGTTACGTGCGTTAGATTGTTGAATTCAAGATCTTAATTTGCCAATCAGACACAATTTAATGTAGGGTCCCGAAAAATGAAGAACAAAAACATAGAAAATTTGCCAGCTATTTTTACCATCCTAGGAGTAACCGGGGATTTGGCGGACAAGAAAATTATCCCTTCTCTGTGGCATTTATTTAAACATAATCGACTACCTCAACGTCTAGCGATTATCGGATTTTCCCGACGAAAACTTTCAGATCAAGAATTCAAAAATTTAATTATTCAGTCCGTTAAAAATCATAGTGATTCTGAAATCGAGGCTAAAAAACTCGATGATTTCTGTAAATTCTTCTCTTATAATTCAGGTTCATTTGAAAACCAACGGGCTTTTCAATCCCTCTCAAAGCGAATCGCAGAAATAGAGAGTAGTTGGGGTGTCTGTACCAATAAACTTTTTTATCTCGCTGTCCCCCCATCTTTATATGAGGTTATTTTTAAAAATCTAGCGGTCACAAAACTTAACTTACCTTGCGGAGGCGATACCGGCTGGAGTCGTCTCTTGATTGAAAAACCCTTTGGGACTGATCTTAAAAGCGCCCAAAAATTACAAGCCCTCCTCTCGACTTATTTCCAAGAAGAACAAATTTACCGAATCGATCATTATTTTTTTAAAGAAATTATTCAAGGGATCGAAAATTTTCGCTTTTCCAATAATCTTTTTGAAAATACTTGGGATCAGACATGCTGGCCGCCATCACCATGGAATATCCTTTCCAGAACAAGACTGATGAGACCCCACAAAATAGGGCCAATATTTTAGAAACACTTAGACCATGGAACAACGATCTAATACAAACAGAAACTTTTAGATCACAATATCGTGGCTATAAAAATATCAAGGGAGTCGCGAAAAATTCTCAAACAGAGACCTACTTTGCCCTCAAGACAGAACTTTTACATCCCCATTGGAAAGGCGTGCCCATCTATCTGGAATCGGGAAAACGAATGGCCGAAGCGCGCAAAGAAATAGTTTTAACCCTAAAACATCCGACCATCTGTCTTCTTTGCCAACAAGGACCCCATTCCCAAAATAAAATTGTTTTTCGTCTGGAACCCAATGATGAAGTAGTCATCCATTTTTGGACTAAAAAACCAGGATTAGAAAAAATTATTGAAGAACGACTCTTCTCTTTCTTTTTACATGAAAGAGAAACGAAAGTTCAATACATCGAAGAATATTCTAAAGTTATTTATACGGCCATGAAAAATGATCGAACCTTATTTACTTCCTTCGAAGAAGTTTTGGCTGGCTGGAAATTTGTTGATCCAATTATTAAAGGCTGGGGACAGGGCATCATGTCTCTTAACGAATATGAACCAGGACTAACCCCAATTCCACTCTTTGACCTAGAAAAGAAAAATATGGGAAACAAAATTGGCATCATTGGTTTGGGCAAAATGGGCGCCAATATCGCTACCAGACTGGTTTCCCAAAAATGGCGGGTAATTGGATTCAATCGATCTCAACAAATTACCCAAGAGCTAGAAAAAGAAGGCTTGATCGGCGCCTATTCCATGAAAGAACTTTTAGATAAATTGGCGACTCCTCGCACGGTTTTACTAATGGTCACAGCCGGAAAACCAGTGGACGAAATAATTTTTGGCCAAGACGGCCTAGCCCAACTACTTCAAAAAGGCGACATAATAATTGATGGTGGTAATTCGTTTTACAAAGACTCAATTCGCCGAGAAAAAAAATTAAGGGAAAAAGGAATTCATTTTCTGGACGTTGGTGTTTCAGGTGGACCAGTTTCTATTCAATTGGGAAAATTTGCTATTATGGTTGGGGGTGAGAAAAAGATTTATGAAAAAAATAAACCGCTTTTTGAAGCCATGTCTGAAACAACTTCTGGCTATATGGGAAAAACTGGAGCGGGGCATTTTGCCAAAATGATTCACAACGGCATTGAATACGGTATGATGCAAGCCTTAGCCGAAGGATTTGCGATCCTCAAAAAAGCACCCTTTAAATTCCGTCTACAAAAAGTCGCCCAAGTCTACAATCAAAACAGCATTATCACTTCGCGATTGACTGGCTGGCTAGAAGAAGGCTTCAAAGAATACGGAGAAGATTTGAAAAAAGCCTCTAGTGTTGTGTCTCACACGGGCGAAGGAGAATGGACTGTCAAAACCAGTCAAGCACTTGATGTAGCTACACCGGTCATAAAAGATTCTTATCTTTTTCGGATTAACTCCAAGAAAAAACCCTCCTTTACTGGAAAAATTCTCTCCACTCTCCGCGCCGTCTTCGGCGGACATAAAATTTAATTCACCCCCACACACAAGGAACAAGGTCTCGCCTTGTAATTCTCTTACAAGGCGAGACCTTGTTAGTCAAACATAATATCTGTTATCGCATCAAAATTATTTTGATTTTTAAGCCAGTCTAAATATGGCTTCGGAACCTCAATATACTTTCTTAAAATATCTTTTTGTAAACATTCTGATTGTTTTAATGGATCGGCATAATTTTGATAACTTGACCATTTGTATTGTTCCAGCAACTTAGGCCAATTAATTTCCATATATTTCACCCCATCACTCATTTTATGTAGTACTGGGTTTAAATGAATATAGTCAATAATTTTTTGAAGATAGATTTCATTATCTATGTATTTACTTTTAAAAACACCTTGAAATAACGCACCCGATCTATTGTTTAGGTCATTAAAATACATTGTATAAGCAGTACCAATCCTTTGCATGAATTTACTTATACCACCCTCAGTTATTTCTTGAAGCAGTAAATGAAAATGATTCGGCATTAAGCAGTAGGCAATTATATTAACAAGTCGCTGATCAGTTTTCTTGGGTGATTTATCTTCAATGTCTCCATTTATTCGTGGACTCACCACATCGATATCATTCAGGATGTTTAAGTATTTTATAAATAAAAAATTGTCCTTGTTAGAATTAAAAACTACACGTTTATCAACGCCACGATTATATATATGATAAAAAGATTCTATTTCAAATGGTATGCGTTTCATATTCCATAGTATAGCACAACAAGGTCTCGCCTTGTAAGGGAATTACAAGGCGTGTCGTACCAAAATGATAATGTCATGGTGTACCAAAATAGAAATGTCATACTTGATAAAAGTATCTAATAGTTGTGCCATAATTTAATCTAGGTCGTATTAATAAAAATAAAGTAATTAACCTAGTAAAGATTATGGAAC
>JACQAJ010000014.1 GCA_016195045.1 Candidatus Azambacteria bacterium
ACTCTCGGCATATTTTATATAATCCACGAATACCAACGAATATCATTCGCGAATTGCAACGAATATTAATAAAATAAATTCGTCGCCATTCTTCATAAATTCGTCGCCATTTGTGGCCTATTCTAGATTTTATAAAGAAACGTTTTAATGGCTTTAATATCTTTAATTGATATTGGTAGCATTTTTCTTTTATGTCTTCTTTGTTTACCAGTTAATTTAGCTCGAAAATGATCTTGGTTAGTCGCTCGATGCAAAAAAAGACCACTTTTAGTAATTTTAATTCTTTTTATAATCGCCTTTTTTGTCTTGAGTGTATCTAATTTTTTTACTTTTTTCATCTTTAATTATTAACTAGGAGCTAGCGCCTAGAATGCTATTTTGTTATTATCGCTGAAATATTCCAACCCTGTTTTTTTATTTCCTGTATTATTCTAAACTCACCCTCAATCATTGTTAAGAAACTTTTAAATTTAGTAAAGGCTAAATCAACATGATTTTTTTCGCGTCCCTTTAAATTAAGGACAATTTTAACTGAATTATTTAATTTCAAAAAATTATTGATATTTTTTAGTTTAGTTTTAAGATCGTTTTCCGAGGCATTGAGGGTTATTCTGGCAACCTTGAGCTCAATGACCTTAGTTTTTTTCTTAGCCTGTTTTTCCGATTTTTCCTCAAGATATTTAAATTTTTTAAAATCGATCATCCGACAAACTGGTGGTTTGGCGGTAGATGAGATTTCAACTAAATCTAAGCCCTTTTCGATAACTAATCTGACTGCCTCTTCCAATGGTACAATGCCCAGATTTTCACCCGTTTCATTAATTAATCTTAAGGGCGAGTATTTAATTTGTTGATTTATTTTATATTGTTTATGCAAGTTAGATCAAAATTAATTAATTATAAATGAATACTAGTCTATTTTAATAATAAGTCAACTTAATTACAAGGAAACAAGGAAACAAGGAAACAAGGAAGCAAGGAGTATTAAATAATAATTAATATCACAAGTCACGGGTCACGGGTCACGGGTTATTCCCCGTACCCGTAATCATCATGACTAGGCAAACCGTTAACTGATTTTTCTTTTTTCTCTGGTAAATTGGCGACAACGGCTTCCGTGGTTAAGAACATGGCGGCCGCCGAAGCAGCATTTTGCAAAGCTGAACGAGTTACTTTAGTGGGATCAACAATTCCCGCTTTGACCATATCTTCATATTTACTAGTTAAAGCATTGAAGCCATCATTACCACTTCTTTTCTTGACTTCCGAAACCACCACTGATCCGTCCTCACCAGAATTTTCCGCAATCTGATAAAGAGGCGCTTCCAAAGCTTTTTTAATAATATCAATACCCACTTTTTCCTCACCGGAGATATTGAGACTATTTAAGGATTTACTCGCTCGGACTAAAGTTACGCCACCACCAGGAACAATCCCCTCTTCAATGGCGGCTCGAGTCGCGGCAATCGCATCTTCAATACGATGACTTTTTTCCTTTTGTTCTAATTCAGTGGCGGCACCCACCTTAATGACTCCCACTCCACCGGAAAGTTTAGCTAAACGTTCACCCAATTTTTCTTTGTCGAAACTTGAATCAGTATTTTTTATCTGTAATTTAATTTGTTCTACTCGCTGAGCAATATTTTCCTTAGAACCTCGGCCATCAATAATCGTGGTGGCTTCTTTAGTGACAATAATTTTCTTAGCTTGACCGAGCATATTTAATTCAACTTTATCTAATTTCAATCCCCGCTCTTCGGTGATAAATTCACCTCCTGTAATAATGGCCATATCTTCCAACATTTCTTTTCGACGTTCACCAAAACCGGGAGCCTTAATAGCCACGCCATTAAAAATACCTCTTAATTTATTAATAATTAAAGTCGTTAAGGCCTCGCCATCGAGATCTTCAGAAATAATGACCAGATCTTTTTTACCTTCTTTAGTTAATTTTTCTAAAATTGGTAAAATCTCACTAATCGAAGAAATCTTTTTATCAGTAATTAAAATTGAGGGATTTTCATAGACTGCTTCCATTTTAGCGGCATCAGTCACCATGTAAGGAGAGATATAACCACGATCAAATTGCAGTCCCTCAACAATTTCTTTAGTCACTCCAAAAGTTTGAGAATCTTCGACGGTAATTACTCCGTCTTTGCCAACGAGTTCAAAAATTTCCGCGATTAATTTACCAACTTCCACATCTTGCGCGGAAATCGTGGCTACCTGAGCAATTTCTTCTTTGTTAGTAATTGGCTTAGCAATTTTTTTAAGTTCTTCCACGACCACGGCCACCGCTTTTTCGATTCCCCGTTTAATAAACATGGGATTAGCGCCACTAGTCACATTTTTTAAACCTTCGGAAATAATACTCTGGGCTAAAATGGTGGCCGTCGTGGTACCATCACCAGCAATATCGTTAGTTTTAGTGGCCACTTCTTTAATGATTTCCGCGCCAATATTTTCTAATCGATCCTCCAATTCAATTTCTTTGGCAATCGTGACCCCATCATTAGTAATAACAGGCACCCCAAAACCTTTATCCAAAACGACATTGGAACCCTTAGGACCAAGAGTTACCTTGACCGTATTGGCTAATTTATCAACTCCCCTCTTTAAACCCTGCCGAGCTTTTTCACTAAAAATAATTTGTTTCATATAAGAAATTATTAATTTATTAACGAGTTTTGATTTAAGGATATCCAATACGTTAACACGTTAACACGTTAACACGTTAACACGTTAACACGTTAACACGTTAACACGTTAACACGTTAACACGTTAACACGTTAACACGTTAACACGTTAACACGTTAACACGTTAATTCTACTCAATAATTGCTAAAATATCTTCTTCTCTCGCCACTAAATATTCTTTTTCTTTACCGTTATCATCTTTAATCTTAACTTCATTAGGACCATATTTAGTAAATAAAACTTTTTGACCAACCTTGATACTCAATTCTCTCACTTGACCATTTTCTAGAGTTTTACCTGGACCAACCGCAATAACTAAACCTTGTTGAGATTTTTCCTTTTCCATGGAATCGGGCAAAATAATCCCGCTCAGGCTTTTTTCTTCCTTAGTTAATTGCTCGAGTATTAGATGATCACTTAAAGGTCGAAGATTCATAGAATTCAAATAGATTCATGAATAAAGATTCACGATTCAAGAATTTTAATTCATAATTCTTAAACCTAAAATCTTAAACCTGAAATCTCATCATTGAGTTTCATCTTAATCAATATCTAAAAATTGTCAAGCTCAGTTAACGCTAAAAACTAATTTGTTTCTTATCGGCGAGATCTTTGATTAATTGATCGAGAACCGTGGTCAAGGGGACAGCAATAATCATTCCCATAATGCCATATAACTTGAAACCGATCATTAAAACGATAATAATAACGACCGGATGAAGCCCAATGACTTTTTTCATCAATAACGGAATGATAATGTTATTTTCGATTTGATTGATAATAAGATAGAAAGCGGTGGTTATCAATCCAATTTTCGCCGAAACAGAAAAAGCAATTAAAATACCGGTAATCGCCGAAATGATTGGTCCTACAAAAGGAACAATTTCTAGAAGACCAGCAACAATCGCTAAGAGTAAAGGATAAGGAATACCCATTAAAGTGAGACCGATATAAATTGAAATTCCAATCACTAGCCCTAAAATTAATTGACTAGAAAGCCAGCGGCTGAATTTTAATTCAGTTTTAAACCATAAATCTAAAACATAATCTTCATATTTTAAAGGAGTCAGGATCCTTAGAACTTTTTCGATCCCGGTTTCTTCAAAAGCCAGGTAAAAGGAAATGATGACCACCGAGAAGAAAGAAGTGAGGCCCCCAAAAAGCCTGACCAAAAGACCAAAGATATTGGTTCCGAGAGTTTTAAATTGACCAACCGAATCAGCTGATAGGCCACTAAAATTGGGCGATATTTTTCCTAGACTTTCCGTATCAACATATTGAGAGATAACATCATTGATATTTTGATAATAACCAGGAATTTTATCTGAAAAACTAGCAATCTCTTGAGTCAAGGGACCGATAATGACACTCAGAAATAAAATCATTAACGAAAGAGTTAGGCCATAAATAAAGATAATAGCTACAATTTTAGGAATTTTAAATTTAGTTAATGATTTTACCCAGACCCTCACCGTGGAAGCGATAATAAGAGAAAGCAAAAAGATCACCACAATATCTAAAATATAGTAAAATAAAAATAGCCCAAGAATAATAAAAACGATCTTGAAAATTGTTGTTGAGGAAATTTCAATTGTG
>JACQAJ010000015.1 GCA_016195045.1 Candidatus Azambacteria bacterium
GTTGTTTTTTATACTAACCGGTTCAACGTCAATGATTTTATTAGTGGATGGACGATAAAGAATGGCTTTTTTTGCCTTAGCATAAATTAATACCTTATCCCCGTTGGCGGCTACTTGAAAAAAAGGCTGATTTTTTAATTTGGAGGCATCAGAGACGGTGGCTACTAATGGAGCTTCGCCCTTAGGCAGTTCAATTAAACGAGCAACCGTATCAATTAATTGTTGTCTTGCTTCAACGCTTTTTGGAAGATTTTGTAACTGCTGTTGAACTTTTTTATATTGATTATAAAAATAGTAAGAAGGTAGTGTCGCAATTAAAATAACCAAAATAGTCAAATAAGACTTTTTATTCTTCAACAGATCAAAGACCATGAGGCTATGATAATATATTTTCCAGATTCCTGCAAGAGTTATGTTAGAATTAAGACTAACTCATGATTAAAATCCCCGTTGCCCAACCGATTCTAACTAATAATGCCAAAAAATATCTGCTCGACTGTGTCGACTCGGGTTGGCTATCGAGTATCGGTCCTTATGTCGGCCGTTTTGAAAAAGGTTTTGCCGAATATATTGGCGTTCGCTATGCCGTTGCTACCAACTCTGGTACCAGCGCCATCCATTTGGCCCTCGCCGCCTTAGAAATAAAAACCGGAGATGAAGTCATTCTTCCCACCTTAACGATGATCGCTTCGATTTTACCAATCATCTATTTGGGAGCGACTCCGGTTTTGGTTGAAAGCGAATTAGAAACTGGCAACATTGACGTCAATAAAATTGAAGAAAAAATCAGCCAAAAAACCAAGGCGGTCATAGTCGTCCATCTGCACGGCCATCCGGTCGATATGGATGTAGTTAACAGATTAGCAAAAAAATATCGCTTAAAGGTAATCGAAGATGCCGCCGAAGCCCACGGAGCTGAATATCGAGGGAAAAAAGTTGGTTCATTTGGAAACATTAGCTGTTTTTCCTTTTACGGCAATAAAATAATCACCACCGGCGAAGGGGGAATGTGCCTTACCAACGATAAAAAATTGGCGAAAAAAATCAGAGACCTTGGTGATATTGACCGTCATCACCAACGCCATTTTTATCACGAAAAAATTGCTTTTACTTATCGAATGAGCAATCTTCAGGCGGCGGTTGGTCTTTCCCAACTTGAGGATATCGAAAAATTTGTTAAAAAAAAACGCCAAATTGCTCTTGAGTATAATAATATTATATCTCATATTTCTTCTCTTATTCTTCCAGTTGAAAAATCCTACGCCAAATCTGTTTTTTGGCAATATGGAGTCTTGGTGAAAAAAAATCCTCTCTGGAATTCTATCTCTTTGGCAAAATATTTAGAAAAATTCGGCATTGAAACTAGGCCGTTTTTTCTGCCAATGCACCAACAACCAGCTCTTTTAAAAAAAAAATCTGTTTGGTCAAGAAAAATTTCCTATTGCCGAATCCCTCAGTCAAAAAGGTCTTTGTTTACCTTCGGCTTTGACATTGCAAAACAAACAAATCGAATATGTCTGCAGAGTAATAAAGGATGCCTTTAATAAAGTATGAATATTATTGCTTGACCTCTGGGACTTTGTTTCTTGTATACGTGTTACCAGATTTAATTATGTGACCGAACGGCAGCGTTGATACTGGTCGTTGCCAGATTTAAAACTGTTACCAAACGATGGTCTTTAATTCGTTTTAATTTCTTCCTTAAATTTCTTTGTAATTCTGCTGGATTTAACCTCATATATTCTGTTTTTAATTTGATCTTGATTTCCTCTGAAATCTTATCAGATTCGATTAATCTTTTGTATGGTGTTTTGGCGACTTCGTATGATTTTGTTGTCTTACCATTTATCTTCTCTTTTTCTTTTAATTTTAAGGTCGTGTAAAAATAGTTGGTAAGTAATCTGTGTTCATTTTGATACATATCATTAATCATCTCAACTAACTTTGGATCAGTAATTCGGTCATACCCAACTACTCGTCTAATCGATTGATAATTTTTACCTTCAATATGAGCTTGGTCATTTTTGTGGTATGACCTTGACCTGGTGTATGAAATATTGTTTCGGTCACAGTAACCTTTAAGCACCCAGTTGACAAACTCATGTCCGTTATCAAAATCAACTGACAGAATACTGAAAGGAAATTGTTTTGTTTTCATTTCATGGAATGCTCCAACTACCTTTGCTTTTGTTTTGTTTAAGAAAATCTTTTTCTCATTCCAGTGAGAATAGATATCCAAGACATTTAGAGTTTCAGCGTAATGACCTGATAAACTCTCTCCGCAGTGAAGAACACAATCCATCTCTGTATGACCTGGTTCTTTAGTTTCTTCTGTATTGAAATTGGTTCTTACTGGAATTAAAGTTTTAAGTAGAGGAGACCTTTTAGTACCGGACAAACCGTACTCTTTTTTTGAGATATCACGTTCTGCCTCAAGTAGTCGGTCAATTGTAAAAGTGCTCATCTGTTTTAAAAGCTTCTCTTGATCTCCGCATAGCTCGATTTCTCCAAACTCTTTCAACTTTTTAATCATGTCTCCAATATCCGGTTTTAATCTTTTGGAACATGGTTGACCGACTACTTCCCAAATCTGCCTTAATGGTTTAATTAAATCATACCCATAAACTTCTTTTCTTGACCTTATGGTTTTTCGTCTTACAAAGATTCTTTGTTTTAAAAGCCTAATAGCACTTTTCCTAACAATCCCAAGGTTTGTTTCGATCTCAGAAATTATTACTGACTTCTCTTTCCTCGATTGACAATTTCTATACCGTGCTCTAACTGTTACCAGATATTCCTTTTTTGATTGATTTGACATACTGATTATTACCCAAAAAACTATTAAAAGTTGGGTAACAATTATATATCTGGCAACGCCCTTCTATTTTTCAAAGTTCGGTAACATTTATGATCTGGCAACTCGA
>JACQAJ010000016.1 GCA_016195045.1 Candidatus Azambacteria bacterium
AGTACGATAGCAGTGATTATGGTTTTTTAATCGATAAGCCCAAAGAATTAGATTATGAAGGTTATTTATTTCCGGATACTTATAGAATCTTTAAAGATGAGAGTTTAAAATATCTGATTGAAAAAATATTCAATAATCTTGATAGTAAGTTAACTGTCGATCTGAGGAATGAAATCAGAAGTCAAGGCAAAACTATTTTTGAAATTATCACTATGGCTTCGATTATTGAAAAAGAAGTCAAAACTCCTGATGATAAAAAAATAGTAGCCGGTATTTTATGGAAAAGATTAAGTGTTAATATGCCGCTCCAAGTCGATGCTTCTCTTGGCTATATTACTGGAAAAACCAGCCGTCAATTGACCAAAAATGACCTTTCTTTGACATCTCCCTACAATACCTATACTTATCGAGGCTTACCAAGGGGACCGATCTCTAATCCATCCCTAGAGTCAATTATGGCTGCTACTTATCCTCAAGAGAGTGAATTCTGGTATTATCTATCGACCAAGAATGGCCAAACAATTTTCTCAAAAAATTTTGAAGATCACAAAAAAGCTAAACAAAAATACTTGAGGTAATTATGAATTATGAATTATGAATTATGAATGCTTGCTAATGATATAGAATTTATGATTCATAATTATCTATCTACGTCGCAATTTATACGCTATATATTCCGATACCTATGTCGGAATAGCAGACATTGCGACTTTGAAAAGGTCGCAATGTCTGCGTTATGTATTGCGACGTAGATAGCCCAAAATTGCTCTTATCTTTAATAAAACTATAATTTACTTAGCTCTGAAAAAAACATCTAGCTATCTACGTCGCAATACATACATATTGCGACGTAGTCTATTATAAATAAGGTACGCTTCCCTAGCGTTTTTACGGGATACTTCCCCGGCAGTTTTTTGAAAAAATTAATTAAAAAATATTTTTAATTAAACTTATTATCCAATCTCTAAAAATTAAATAAGATTGAGAAATATATTGATTGAAAAAAGTTTTTATCGAATTCCAGACATAACTGAAATTATCCCCCAAAGTGTTGTTGGCTGGCAATTTATCAATTAAGCTCTTAATTGACACTCCTAATAAACTTAAAATGATTATCGCCAAGATAAATATAACTATTAGTTGAATTAGGCCTTTTTCTTGTTCTTGTTTCATATATTGATAAACCCTAAGAAGCTAAAAAGCTACCAACTAAGAAGCTATAGATAATCCATTGGATTAATCGAACCGCCATAAGGTAAGATACCACAAACTTGGCTTTGACGGAGATCAACTGTTCGTCGGTCAAAAACAGTAAAATGGAGATGGGGGCCGCTACTATAACCAGTATTACCAGAAAAAGCAATAATTTCACCTTTTTTAACTACTTGATTATTGGTAACCTTAATGGCTGATAGGTGGGCATACATTGTGGCGAGGTTGTTTTCATGATCGATAACTAGCCATTTACCATAAGCCCCACCGCGACAGAATTGATCACTGTCCCCCTTCATTATAACTTTACCATTATAAGGAGCCCTAATTGGATCACTAATACTGGCTCTAAGATCGATACCGTTGTGAAATTTTAAATAGTGTCCGATAGGATGAATTCGATTACCGTATTGAGAAGTGACGAAACTTTTTATCGGCCAATCAAAAAAACCATGTTTGACTGGTGGTAATGATTTTTGGTCAATGGCTAATCTTAATTTTTCTTCAAGGGTTTCTAATTCTTCCTGGACTTGGTTATGGATTTTTTCAACTTCCGTGAGAAGTAATTTATATTTTTTTTCTTGATTTTTGGTCTGGGTTAAAATAATTTTTTTTGTCTCTTTTTGAGAATTATTTATTTTTTTTCGATAGTTTAGTTCTGTCTTGAGGTCTTCCAGGGATTCTT
The DNA here is from genome assembly GCA_016195045.1 of Candidatus Azambacteria bacterium. GTDB lineage: Bacteria > Patescibacteriota > Minisyncoccia > GWC2-36-17 > JACQAJ01 > JACQAJ01. The sequence goes on from JACQAJ010000016.1 coordinate 1,898, forward strand.
TTTTATCTTCTTTTTTAGTTTTATCTAAATTTAAGCCATCCCTTAAGTCTTTTAAAATTTTTACTTGTTCCAGTAATAAAATATTAATTTTTAAGACATTTTTTGAATTATCGTAAAAATCTGATAAAGTGTCTGATTTCATAAATAAGGTCAAAGTTTGCTGATCATCGATTTGATTAATTTTTTGAGCCAATCTAACTAAAATCTCCTTATTTTTTTTAATATGACTTTGTTTTTCGTCTATTTCTGAAGAAAGCTGATTGATCTCGGTTTTTACTTTATCAATTTTTTTGACCGTTATTTGATTTTGAATATTTAAATTTTTAATAGTTTTATCGATAATTTCCAGTTGATTCTTCAGGGTCAAACTATCTTTCTGCGATTTACCAATCACATTTTTATATTGCTTAGCCTTCTCTTCTAATTGTTTGATCTCTTCATTTCTTTGCTCAATCAGTTTTTTATATTCTTCTATTGGGGAAAGAGCTTTTACCGTAAGGCTGGAAAATAGAAATATAAAGAACAAAGAAATTATTATAATTGTTTTATTTATTTCATATGCCATGTTATTGGGTTAACGCGTTAACGGGTTAACGCGTTGCAATATTTATCAAAAAACACGTTAACTCGTTAACACGTTAACCTGTTAATTCGGATTTTAAGAGTTCCATCGCTTGCTCGATCCTAATCAGGCTTTCTTTTTGGCCAATAATTTCAGCGATTTCTAAAGGTGGTGGTGATTCTTTTAGTCCTGATAAGGCTGTTCTTAATGGCCAATAGATTTCGCCGGACCCTGACTCCCCTACTAATCCATCAATTATTTTTTTTAGATTGATAAAAACAAAATCGGAATTATTAATTTTTTCAAATTCACTTTTAATTTTTTTAAGATTATTTAGGATTAAATCATTTGGCGAATTTTTCCAGATTAAAAGTTGACCTTCATAGTTTGGCAATTCAAAAAAGAATTTTGAGTTAGTCTTAAATTCGGACAATTTTTTTACGCGATCTTTTTGAAGACTAATTATTTTTTTTATTTTTTCCTTATCTTGACAGTTTTGAAAATAATCCTTAGAAAGTTCAAATAATGTTTCTAGGGGGAGATGTTTAATATAATAATTATTAAACCATTCCAGTTTTTGAAGATTAAAAACGGCGCCGGCTTTTTGAATACCTTTAATTGAAAATTCAGTGATCAGTTTTTCTAAAGAAAATATCTCGGTGTTGGTCTTGGGATTCCAACCAAGAAAAGCAATAAAATTGATTAAAGCTTCTTTGAGAAATCCATCTTCTCGATAGTCCTTGATTGAGGTAATATTTTTGCGTTTCGACATTTTGCTCCGATCAGGATTAAGAATTAAGGGCAAATGAATATAATGAGGTCGAGGAAAATCGAGCATTTTTTGGATGATAATTTGTTTAGGGGTATTAGAAATATGATCTTCACCTCTGATAATATGACTAATTCTTGATTCAAAATCATCAATGACAACGGCGAGATTATAGATTGGTTCGTCTTCGTTTTTAGCAATGACGAAATCACCGAAAAGACTCGCATCATAAGTTATTTTTCCTTTAACCAGATCCTCAAATTCAATATTTTTTTGAGGTACCCTTAACCGAATGATAGACTTTTCTCCTTGAGTAATTCTTTCTTGAGCTATTTCTGGCTTGATTGACTGACAGTGGCCAGAATATCGGGGTGCCTCTCCCCTACTCATTTGTTCAGCTTTAATCGCCTCTAAATCTTCGGCTTGGCAAAAACAATAATAGGCCAAATCTTTTTCTAAAAGTTTTTTGATATAAGGATGATAAATTTTTTTTCTTTCACTTTGTCTAATTATTTCCTCATCCCAGGATATTCCTAACCAAGTCAGGTTATCCAAAATGTCTTTTTCAAATTCTTTTTTAGAACGTTCGACGTCAGTATCTTCAATCCGGACCAAAAAAACGCCGTTGTTAGCTCGGGCGAAGAGAAAATTAAATAAAGCCGTCCGGGCGGTTCCAAAATGTAATTGACCAGTCGGCGATGGGGCAATTCGAACGCGGATTTTGCTGGGCAGTAGGTTTTTAAACATAATTTGATTGACTATAAAGTGAACATTATTATTTTAATCTTCACTCAACGTTTAAAAATTCAATTCTAATATATTAAGATTTACGCTTTATCATCTATAAAAGATTATATTTTAAGATTCTATTAATATCAATGCTACCTATTCCGATAAATAAAAAATTCTCCTTTGAAATGCAATTTATATATAATAAATTGCATTTCAAAAGAGAATTTTCGTTACAGTGAAAGAACTGTACAAAAATTATATAATATGTTTATATGACTATAGGTTATATTAATCACAGCAAAAGGAGGTAGATCATGTACATTTTATTGTTAGTCAAATATCCGCCAATTCAGGGAGGTGTAAGTGCGAATTGTTATTGGCTTGCCCAAGCACTTGTTGAACTCGGTCATCGTGTTACTGTTTTGACAAACGCTGGTGAAGTGGAAGACGAGTGTCGAATCAATCTTAGCGAGGAAGATCTAGGATTTTTAAATGGCTTCCGTATACCCAATAGTATTAAAGTGGTTTCAACAAAGAAAGATTCGGAACACTATTTTATTCCTCAATCAAATCCCTACCTCAGTAAACTTATCAGTCTTGGTCTTGACATTATTAGTGCTGATAGACCAGACTTTATCTGGGCATATTATATAGAACCATATGGTATTGCCGCTCTAACACTATCAAAACTTACTGGGATTCCTTATGTCATACAGCATGCAGGAAGCGATTTAGGAAGATTGGGACTTACAGAACAGATGAAAAGTATTCATCAAGAAGTATACCGACAGGCTCTTATTGTAAGTACTGGTCAAAAGCACTATCCATATTTTGAATCTATTGGCGTTAATAAAGATAATTTTGCAAGATGTGGGTTTAGACACTTACCAGGAGACTTATTTTATCCGATATATAGCAATTCACAAACTCATGGCACTAAGATTCTCGTGTATGGAAAAACAGGATCACAGAAAGGGACTCCCCAATTAATAGAAGCAATAAAATTACTTTGGAACGAGGAGTTTGATGTTCATCTTACGGCATATTGGGGTGGAAGAAATCTGAAGAATACAACAAGACAATTACTTGAAGCAAATATCAGAAAAGAATGTATTGATGTTCATGGATTCATTCCTCACTGGAGAATACCGGAGGCCATACGAGAATCGGACGCGGTTGTCTTTCTCGAGAATAACTTTAATATTTCATTTCATACCCCAGGAATTCCTCTAGAGGTATTGAGTTGTGGAAGATTTTTAATAACAACAGAGGAGATAGCAAAGAAATTTCCAAACCTCATCTCTATAAAAAATACTATTGTTATTGATGGACAGAGTCTTGAATCTAAAGCAATTGCCAGAGCAATAAAATTAGTACCTAAGATGTGCCCAGAATTAAATGAGAAAGATTTTCTAAATGCTTCCATTGTGTACTCACAAGGGATGAACAATTTGGAAAGATTTCTTTCAATAATACAAGCACGACTTTAAGTTTTAAGAGCTGTAAGCGGGGTCAAAAATTGATTCCGCTTTTCATTTGTTTCAACCCCTTTCTTACTAAAAGATAAAATCTATCTCTGTTCTTATATAGACATCACACTATAAAACAGGACTAATATGATATAATGATATCTAGAATTCAGTCCTGTTTCATAGTGTGATGTCTATATAAGTTTCTTTAAATATTTTTCTAAAAAAGGAAGAGTTATCTTATTTCTAGTTTCCTTAGTTAGATAATGATGTCCAGCCTCTGGTAAGATAACTGTCTCGTGAGTTTTTCCTAGTTCAGACAATTTCTTATCTAACAGATAGGCTTGTTCTACCATAACATTTTCATCACGGGCACCGTGTAAAATCAAAATGGGAGTATTAGTTTTATCCATATCGTAGATTGGTGAACGTTCCCTAAATGCCTCATAACTTGTTCCTGCTTCTTTTTCTATATTTTTCTTAATTACAGGTATAATAACAGTCCTATAATTTTTTTCCATTTCATAAGCTCCTGATTGTAAAACAGCGGCTTTAAAAAGATCAGGTTTTTTTGTTATTAGGATTGCGGAAACCATCGCGCCACGCGAGATTCCCCAGATCCCTAATCTTTGGTTATCAACAAATGATTTTTTAAGAAATAATTTAATACCCTGAATTAACCCATCAACAGTTTTAGGTCCATTGTAATCCGAATTACCTTCTGATAATCCATAACCAATCATTGAGGGAAGAAAGACAGTATATCCAGCCTTAACAAGAGAATAACCTTTTGATGTGGATTGCCAAGCACTTTCTCCATGTCCATGAATAAAGACAATAGCGGGGAATTTTGTTAAATATTTTGGTCTCATAATGAGACCTTCGAGGAGTAAATCTCCACTTCGATAAGTTATCCTGGAAATATTTAATTTCTCTTCAATTTCTTTTATTTGACTCATATCTAATTACAAAACATTGCTTGATTAACAAAAAACTATTTAGGATTAAAAAAGTTAAACAATTATTCCCGCACTTTTTAGAATTTCTATGGCAATAATTCGAGCTGATTCAGGAGTAGCGAAAGATTTAGCTGCCTGACTCATCTGGGCATAGGTTGACTGATTATCTAAGATCTCACTGATTGAAGTAATCAAAATATGAAAAGTTAAATTATTTTCCTCGATTACCTTAGTACCACCGAATTTTTCGAATTCATAAGCATCTTCTCGTTGATGATTGTTGGCCGAATTTCCAATGGGGATGAGAATAGAAGGCTTGCCAACTAAAGCGATTTCGAAAATAGCACTGGCGCCGCTTCGAGAAATAATTAAATCAGCCAGAGCATAAGCGTCTTTCATTTCGGCTCCTAAGGAGGGATAAGGATGGTAAAACTCCCTCAGGTCTCCTGGTATTTCTACTTCTATTTCTTTGATAATCTTTTGGTAATTATTTTCACCGGTTAGGTGAATAATTTCGTATTTTTTTGTTAATTCGGCTAAGGAATTTAAAATTAGATCATTAATTTTTTGAGCACCGGTGGAACCGCCCATTACCAAAATAATTGGTTTTTGAGAATTAATTTGGAAATATTTCCGGCCATTTTCTTTGGAGCCAGTTGTTAAATCGAGTCGGACTGGATTGCCGACTAGAGCGGTCTTAATTGGTGGAAAATATTTTAACGATCGGGAAAAACTGACTAATATTTTTTGGGCAAACCTAGAAGCGAAAATGTTGGCTTTGCCGCCAATCAGATCTGATTCGTGGATGATGACTGGTATCCGATAGAGCCAACTAACAATGACTACTGGAATAGTTCCGTAACCCCCCTTGGAAAAGACAATATTAGGCATATAAAAGAACAGGATTATCAGGGACTGAATTAAGCCAATGGGGATTTTAATAATATCAATAAAATTATGAATCGAAAAATACCTTCTTAATTTAAAAGCCATAATGGCTTTTATTTTTATATCTTCATTCAAAAGAAGTTGTCGAGAAAAATTGGTCTCGATTTTGGGTCCAACATAAACATACTCCAAATCAATTAAATTGAGTTCCGAAGCCAGTTTCTTTAATTCTTTCACCACAGCGATTAGAGGAATCAAATGTCCTCCGCCGCCTGAGCCAGTCAGTAAAATACGCATAGACTTAATTATTAATAACTTTCAGCTACAATATTTATTTTGATGAAACCTCGTCAAATTTTGTAAAAGTTATCAAGGAATAAGTTTATTATAGCATAGGGTATGGGATATATGGTATAGGGAATATAAAGTCCAAGTAAGTATGTTTTAATTCGAGAATGATATTGATATAAAGTGATCGCTATATCATGAGACGGTCGTCCAATAGTACAACGATAGGTTTTTTAATTATGAGAATTAATAAATCTTATTTGAAATTCATTTTCGGAGTTAAAAGATTATTAAGAAACAAGCTTAGTATATCTTGATATATTAATTAGTATTCCGCTGGCGATGAGGGTGGAGATGAGGTGGGAACTGCCATAGCTGAAAAAAGGGAGAGGAATACCCATTAACGGGATAAGTCCGGAAACAGAAAGAATGTTAATAAAAGCCTGAATCACTATATAGGAACTTAGTCCGATAGCTAAAGATTGAGAGAAAAAATCGGGGGCTTGACTAGCAATTGTCAATCCCCTCTTTAAGATGATAAAGAAAGCCAGAACGGTCAGACTGATGCCTAAAAATCCAAATTCTTCAGCTAAAATAGCGAAAATCGAATCTCCGATTGGTTCGGGAAGGAAATTAAATTTCTGGATACTTTGACCATAGCCTCGACCCCAAAACCCGCCTGAACCAATCGCGACTAAAGATTGATTGATCTGATAGCTGATTCCTTGGGTTCCGGTATCAGGATTTAAAAAAGTGGTTATTCGATTTATCCGATAGGGAGAGATTAAGATAACCGTTGCTAATAAAAAAATAGTTACTAGACTGCCTAAAACTAAGTAACTTATTTTAGCAGATGAGTAAAAATACATGATCAGCGAAATTAAAATAATTATTGCTAAGGTGCTGATATCTGGTTGTAGAACAAGAAGGACTGCTGGCACTAACATCATTACTAGGATGGTGATTATTGAATTTAAGTTATTAATATTTTTTTTATGAGATTCTAACCAACTGGCGAGATAAATAATTATCGATATTTTAAATAATTCTGATGGCTGAAAGGAAAAATTGGCTAAAGAAAGCCAACGTTTAGCGCCTTGGTGGTTAATGCCTATTATAAAGACTAAGATCATCAACATAATACTGATGATCATAATAGTAATGGCGCTCCGTTTTAAAAATGAATAATTAATTCTGCTAACTATAAAGCAAGCGATTAAACCTAAAATGACTCCATTCAAAATTTGATGCTTCAAAAAGTAAAAACTTTCGCCAAATTTTTTTTGGGAAATTACAATTGAGGTCGAAGTTAAAACTATTAATCCAAGAATAACTAAAAAAAATATTGTTCCCAAGAGAAGATAATCAGGCTTATGCATAGAGATTCATTATTAAATAAAGGGTTAACACATAGCGAGGTTGGTAGCTAGTAATTAACTTATTAACATGTTAATAGATTAACTATAATTGCCTTTCTAGGACAAAAAGTAATAAACCAATGGAGGAAACGACGCCATTAATAATCCAAAATCGCATCGTGATTTGGGTTTCTGGCCAACCAAGTTTTTCGAAATGATGATGAATAGGGGTAAAAAGAAAAACTTTTTTTCCGGCCCTTAATTTTATTGAAGCAATTTGAATAATGACCGAAAGAGTTTCAATCATAGGAATAAACATAAAAAATGGCAGGAGGAAGATGGTATTAGTTAACATGGCAATGGCGCCAGCGGTAATTCCTAACATCACAGAACCAGTATCACCCATAAAAAATCTTGCTGGATAAATATTAAACCATAAAAAAGCGATAAGAGCGCCGACAATTGTAGCGCAAAAAATAGCTAATTCATATTTTCCTAAAGCAAAAGTCACTAGAGTATACATAAAGAAAACGATGGCCATCACTCCCCCCAATAATCCATCCAGGCCATCAGTTTCATTGGCTGAGAAAGAACTAGCGATGATTATGAAAATAAAAAGCGGAATATACCAGCCATCAATATTAAAATTTCCATAAAAAGGGATATGGATTGAATCCCAACCAAGTTTATAATGAAACCAATAGCCACCGACTAACCCAGCCAGTGAAAAAATTATCAATTTTGATTTTACTCTTAAAAGCTTTTTCTCTAAATTGACTAGAATATCATCGAATAAGCCAAGTAGGGCGGCAAAAATTAAGGTGCCGACTGGTAAATAAGTTTGAGGTCTCGTCAAAAAATTAAATTTAGAAAAAGTATCGGGAAAAATCTTGGCGAGAAAAAAAGTGACAAAGATAACTATTAAAACTGTTAGCCAGATTATTATTCCGCCCATAGTCGGGGTGCCGTTTTTAGAACTATGAAAATCTAAAAATTCACGAGTTTTTTTACGTCCATATTTCATTAGCTGGCTATTGATCAATGGCGTGATCGACATGGCTAAGAGAAAAGAAACCGTTGAAAATCCTAAAATTTTAAGTAAAGTGAAAATTTCTGTGTTCATAATAACAATGATTTAAGAATAATTTTGATTTTTTCAATTAAATCCTTAATTTATAAATTATAAATCTTTCTTTTGAGATTATACTTTATTTTTAAGCAATAGACACCTGTTAATAATTTAGCCCAATTGGTTCTCAATTGGGCTAGTAAATTTTGGGGCGGTTTTATTTCCCAATTTCTTTAAAATATGTAAGATAGAATTTATGAATAAAACTAACTCCAAACAGTTACTAGAAAAATTGAATGATCAATACGTGAAAGTCCATAAACAATATGAACATCTATATTGGTTATTTTATATGGGCGATCAGACGGTGGAGAAAAAGTTTAATCAAGCGACGAAAGAGCTGGATGATTTTCGTTCTAATCAAGTATTAGCTGGACAAGTGCAAGAGGCGTTGATGGTTGTTTCTCTGGATTCCCGCTTGCGCGGGAATGACAGAAATAAAGAAATTAAAAAATCTTTGGAAGTTTGGAAAGATTTTTTTAAATTGTATCAAGCACCCCAGGAACTAAATGATTTAAAAAAAGAAATTATTGCTTTGGAGTCTAAAATTTTGGTTCAGCAAAATACGAGAAAAGAAGGCTATCTTGACCCGTTGACGAAGAAATTTGTTAAGGCCAGCGTTAACAAAATGGGTGCCCTAACGAGAACTCATGATAATGAAAAAATTAGAAAAGCTTGTTTTGTGGCGAGAGAACAATTAGCGATTGATTGTTTGGATGATTTTATAAAATTAGTAGGGCTTCGTAATGAATACGCCCGCAAGATCGGCTTTGAGGATTTCTATGATTATAAATTACAAACCGTTGAAAAGATGACCAAGAAAGAGGTTTTTGAAATTTTCGAAAATATTTATCAGAAAACAAAATACGCTTTTGAGGATATTAGGAAATTGGAGATTACAATACCAGGACTTCGCAAGCCTTGGAATTTTAGCTATCGGATGGCCGGCGATTTTACTAAAGAAGAAGAAAAATATTTTCCTTTTGATCAAGCTCTGATGATCTGGGGGAAGACTTTCGCTGGTTTAGGATTACATTATAATCAAGGTACACTTCAACTTGATTTATTAGATCGGGCGGGAAAACATAATAATGGCTTCTGTCATTATCAGGATTTAGTTCAATATAATAAAGGAAAATGGTTGGCCGGGAGCGCTGATTTCACTTGCAATGTGGTTTTAGGGCAACTAGGTTCTGGTAAACAAGGTTTACATACACTCTTACATGAGGGAGGTCACGCGGCCGATCGATTAAATTCCCGACAAAAAGAAGTAGTTTTAAATACTGAATACGCGCCAGCTTCAGTCGCTTGGGCGGAGACTCACAGTCAGTTTTGTGATGCTTTGCTCGGGAGCATTGAATGGCTAATGAGGTATACCAAAGATCAAGCTGGACTCCCCTACTCATTAGAATTATTTGAACGAAAAGTTAAAAAATTAAAACCTTTAGCTCCTTTGGGGATGATGTCAATTATTATGGTCAGTCAATTTGAAAAAGAAATTTATGAGGCTAAGAATTTAACTCGAGCGAAAGTTTTGGAAATTGCTAAACGTCTCTATAAAAAATATTTTGATTTTACAGAAGATTCTTGGTTAGCTCTTTCTGTTCCCCATATTTATGCCTGGGATTCCTCAGCTTATTATCATGGTTATGGTTTATCAGAATTAGCAGTTTTTCAATGGCGAGAATATTTCTATAATAAGTATGGTTATATTGTTGATAATCCGCGAGTGGGAAAAGAAATGATTGAGCTTTGGAAATTAGGTTCTTCGAAGACTTTTCAGGAATTTGTGAAAATGGCTACTAAGAAAAAATTATCAGCCGATTCGTATCTTAAAGTAGTTAATCGAAGCGTTGAGGAAACTTTGGCCTTGGCTAAAAAAAGGATTAAACGATTGCAAACTGTGCCTTCATTTAATAAAAAGATCAATCTCAAGGCTAAAATCAGCTTAGTTCATGGTAAGAAAACCATCACCACTAATGCTCAGGGTTTTGAAAAAATGGCGGAAGAATACGCGAAGTGGTTAAAAAAATGAAGAACTAAAAACTAAAATGAAAAATGAAAAATGAAAAATGAACAATTAATTTTTAGTTTTTCACTTTTAATTTTTAGTTTATTATGTCTAAATTCATCATCAACGGCGGGAAAAAATTGCAAGGGACTTATTATGTTTCTGGAGCTAAGAATGCGGCGCCGAAGCTTTTGATTGCGTCGCTTTTAACTAAACAACCTTGTGTTTTTAATAATATTCCTCGTATTTCTGATACTTTTCGGAGTATTGACGCTCTAACTGCTTTGGGGGCGAAGGTTCGATTTTTAAATAAATCTTCAGTCGAAATATCTTGTGATTCATTATTTTCTCATGAGATTATTAAGGAGGCCATGAATGCTCGGCAGGCGGTGCTTTTTATTGGTGCTTTATTGGCTCGTTTTGGAAAAGTCAGGATTTCTTCCCCTCGAGGTGATGCGATTGGACATCGACCACTCAATCGGCATTTAGATGGAATCTTAGCTTTGGGCGGTAAAATTAATCCGTTAGCTGATGAAGAAAATGGAATTTATGAAATTACTCTCCCTCGCCGTCCCCGCTCAACGGTCTATCGTTTTTCTAAAAATACTCATTGCGGTACGGAAAATATGATTTTAGCCTCGGTCTTTAATAAAGGTACCGTTACTTTAGAAAATGCCGCCGAAGAACCAGAGGTCGATAATCTGATCGAAACTCTAAATGATATGGGTGCCAAGATAAAAAGAACTGCTTTTCGGGTTATCGTTATTTCTGGGGTCGAGCCTTTTCTTCAGGGCGCTCAGGCGACTTCAATCCCCGATCGTTTAGAAATCGCCACGGCCATTATTGCCTCTATTTTAACTGGTGGGAAAATAAAAGTGGCTCAGGCGCCTAAAAAATTAGTTTTACCTTTTATAAAATTTTTAGAAGAAATTGGAGTGAAATTAAGTTGGCGAGGTAATCTTTGCTCTGTCCAATCATTTTCTTTGCCACTAAAAACAACCACGGTGACCACTGATTGGGAACCGGGTTTTATGACTGATTGGCAACCCTTGGCGACTTTAATTTTAGCGGTTTTTTCCAAAGGAAAATCGATGATTCACGAACGAATTTATGAAACTCGTTGGAAATTTTTAGGAGAATTAGAAAAAATGGGTCTCCGTTATCAAACCTTTCAGCCTACAGGATTTACTCAGAAAGATTATAATTTTAATGACGATGACTATCAGGATAATGAACCTCACGCGGCCTATGTTTGGGGGCCAAGTAAATTAAAACCCGCCGAAGTTCAAGCTCATGATGTTCGAGGCGGAATCGATCTGATCTTAGCGGCTTTGACCATTAATGGCAAAGTTATTATCAATGATCCTCAAAATCATATTGATCGAGGTTACGATGATTTAGTCTTAAAACTCAAAAAACTCGGAGCCGATATTACTAGGTTGTAGGTGGTAGGTCGTAGAAATAATTTCTAATCTCCCTAGCTATGAATTGACGATCTTGATTAGCATCGATGACTTGGAAACTAGGAAGATTAGAAGACATTTTTAAATATTCTTGTCTGACGATGGCGAGATTTTTTTCTTTTTCAAAATACTCAGGTTTTTCATTATTAAGTTTTAGTCTGGCTATCGCTACTTGGGCGGGTAAATCAAGTAAAAAAATTTGATCGGGATAAAGAAAATCTTTATTGAGATTAAATAAAGTCTGATAGTCTAATCCATCTAAAATACCGT
>JACQAJ010000013.1 GCA_016195045.1 Candidatus Azambacteria bacterium
GCTCAAGATGAATTGATGTTGCAGTGTATGTGGGAAGAAGCGATCAAACGGGGGATTCGGATTGAGGAATTTATTTTATTTAATCAACGACGGGGGATTTGTATTGCTTATTATCAAGACTTAGAAACGAATAAAGAAAAAATTTATTGTTTTGATCGATTACCCCGACCAGCAGGAATTTCTCAATCCATCAATTGGATGGACAATAAGGCTATTTTAAAAGAGAAATTAAGTCAGGCTGGGATTCCGGTGGCGCGCGGACAAGCAGTTTTTTCTTTAGCCTCGGCGAAAAAAGTTTTTAACAATTTAGAAAAACCAGTTATTATTAAACCTCATATTGGTTCGGGGAGTCGACATACGACGATGCATATTATTGACGAGAGGGGATTAACAACGGCTTTTCAATGCGCTCAAAAACTTTCGCCCTTGGTTATTATTGAGGAAGAGCTGATTGGTTCAGTTTATCGAATTACTGGTATTGGCGGAAAAATTGTTGGGGTCATTCGTCGGGATCGGCCTCAAGTGGTCGGCACTGGTCGTTCGACGATTAAATCATTAGTGGAAAAAGAAAATAAAAATCCTAAACGACAAGGTCCATTATTTTCTAAGATTGCCATCGACGAAGAGGCCGAGATGGAACTGAAAAGGCAAAATTTAACCTGGATGGATATCCCTAAAAAAAACCAGATCGTGACTTTCAATCAAAAAATTAATTGGAGTCTGGGTGGGACCACTACCGATGTCACCGATTCAGTTCACTTAGATAATTTTAAATTATTTCAAAAAATTATCTTATTTATGGATGATCCCTTAATTGGCATTGATTTTATTATTGGTGATATGACTAAATCTTGGGTTAATCAGCCTCGTTGTGGAGTAATTGAGTGCAACAGTCTTCCTTTTATTGATAATCATCATTTTCCTTTTAATGGCGAACCACGCAATGCCGCGGGGGCGTTGTGGGACATCATCTTTTAGCTGGTAGCTTGTAGCTTGTAGGGTAATGTCATCCCCGCGCAGGCGGGGATCCAGATTAATTTCAATGACTGGATTCCCGCCTTCGCGGGAATGACAAAAACTGTAAATATTATAATTATTGAACTTGTAGCTTCTCGGTTTTTTAGCTAAGATATAGAGTATGGAATTTAAATGGCGGGCGCCAGAATTTATTGAAGTTGAACATAGTAAAGCTTGGTTTTTAAACCTGGGCGGTGTTGTGGTAGCCCTAATTCTTATCTTCTTTGTCTTAAAAAATTATTATGCTATCTTTATAGCTCTGCTTTCGGGTTTTATCCTTTCGATCATGACCTTTAAAAAACCCAAGATCGTGGAAGTCTGTCTCAATAGCGATTCAATAAAAATTGACAATTTGAAGGTTGATTTTAAGGATTTAATAAATTTTTCTCTTAGGACGGAAGATAATGATTTAGACGAATTGATTTTTGAAACTAAAAATTTCTATCCCTCAAAACTAAATATTATTTTAGATCCAGAAATCAATTTAGAAGAGCTACGTTCTTCTTTACTCACTCTTCTTCCTGAAAAAGAATATCAGGAAACTTTATCCGAGTTTCTGGCGAGAATTTTAAAACTCTGATGATTTAAGATTTAAGATTTAAGATTTACGATTTAGAAATTAGAAATTCCACTGCTCGCAGTAGTTTCCCCCTTATCATTCAATGGATAGGATACAGGCTTCCGAAGCCTACAATGTAGGTCCGATTCCTACTAAGGGGACTTATCATTTGATAACTTTCATAACAAAATGTTGATGTTTTTAGATGAAACAAGGAAGATGAAGTAAGAATTATTGAGTCATAGCCTGCTATGATGAAATAATTCTTACAAAATCTGACGTGGTTTCATCAAAAAAATCAACATTGCAGTTGAAAGTTATCAAATGATAAGTCCCTGAGTAATTATTAATTTTCTTTGATATTCTAGTTTATTTAGCTAGTAGCTAGATGCTAGGAGCTAGTGGCTGTGTTTTTCGCCCTCATAGTTCAACGGATAGAATGCAAGATTGCGGATCTTGCGATAGAGGTTCGATTCCTCTTGAGGGCACCAAAATCAAACTTTTTGCAAATTTGTCGTCCATTTCGTTGGCGGCAAATTCTTTTTGATCTAACGTTTTGCGGTGAAAACTCGTTATTATTGACACTAATCATTGAAGAGAGATTTTGGTGCTAAAATTTTCCGTTATTGTTTTTCCAGTTCTCCTTTGATAAAATTTCTTCAATAACATCCCAGTGCTCAGCAATCTTTTCATTTTCAACTCTGAACAGGTCGTAAAACGCATTGTGTTTACCTGCAAGGTGCCCTTCACTTACTACTAACACAAAGTTGCCTTCACCAAGGACTTTATGAATTTTATCGTACTTCATTGTGATGCCTTGCTTTGCCCATTCACCCAACATCTTTCCCAGTCCTGAAAGTTTATCAGGGATTAAAGGGTTATGTTGAATGTAGTCATCGCCATTAAAATAATCTGCGAGTTTGTCTATTTTGCCATTTACCAAAATGTCGTTAATAAAGTTTCTTACCAAGGTTTTGTTAGCCTCTGTTTTACTAAGGTCTTTTATTTCGGTTGTTCCGTCAGTCATTGAGTGCCCGCTTGGATTAGCAGAAGCAGCTTTTTCCTGTAGATTGTCCCAATGCTCTACGATTTTACTGTTTTCAAATCTGAAAATGTCAAATCCGATTTTGGGCCCAAAAAAGTTATAATCGGTATGTGCAAATACAAAATCGCCGTCTTGAAACACGCGAACTGTATTTGCCTTGGCAGATTTAGGAGGAAGTTGTTGTAACACTGCTCCAAAGCCCGCAAGTCCGTCGCCAATGGCAAGATTGTGTTGGATATATTTGTTTGGATTGATATAACCAACGGGTTCAATCGCGCCAGTTTCAATCGCCTTTAATAGATCTGATATTTTTTGTTTGTTTGATTTTTCCATATGGTTCTCATTTTTAATTAATTAGTTAATATTAAATCGACCTTGTATTCAGTTTATTAAAATGCTATATTAAAATCAAGTACTTACATTTTTGTAAGTATGTGTATAATTTTACTTTAAATAAATATGGACAATGAAATATTAAATCTTAAGAAAATTAATATTCAAAATTGCCCTGTTAGAAAAACTCTACGCGTTTTAGGGACAAAATGGTCAATGTTGATAATTATGAATCTTGATAAAAAGCGAAGATATGGCGAGTTAAAAAAATGATTCCGGATATAACCGAAAAAGTACTAATTTCAAAACTTAAAACATTGGAAGAAAACGGATTTATTAAAAGAAAGAACTATGGCGAAATTCCGCCTCGGGTTGAATATAGTCTTACTGCTTTAGGTAAAAATGCATTGAATCTAATTCCTGCTCTTGCCGAAATTGGAAGAAAAATTATAAAATAAAAGAAACAAAGTGGGGTGGGGGCATTCTACCAGCCGAGCCAATCGCGCGCAAAATCAGAATTGTAGAAAAAATTGTTTTGCTGGGTGGCGAGTGGTAGCGAGCGGCGGGGCTTCAATGCGGACGAGGTAAAGCAAAACTATTTTTGCGGGAGGAATGCGCGGCGGATACTTTTCTGATTTTTGCTAAATAATAAAAAGTGATCTCGCGTACACGAAATCACTTATGGATTCTTTTTCACTAAAGAAAGATAGGGTAGGGTGGGATTGATTACCCACATATCCGGGAAGTTGCCCGACGCTCTGTATCTAGAATTTGAGCTACCTACCTATATTTGCTATAATATAAAGACCTAACATTATGTTATCATAGAGTAACTTTGTTTGCAACTTAATTCTTTTTTCAAAATATGAAAACCATTGATAAAAAATTTAAAAAGGGATTCCTGGTAGGTTTAGAAAAAGATATACAAACAGAACATTTTCCAATTGTCGTAGCCGAAGGACTGGATGTTGTAATGAAGCTTGATGGTTACAAGAGAGTGTCCCAGATAAAAAACAACAAAGAAGAATTTATTTGGGAAAATAAAGAAGGAATTAGGCTTGCTGTAAAGTATTATACTCAAGTAAATTCTATTACTTTCTCTAGATTATTTGATGATTTAACTAAAAATAAAGAAGATATCATTAAACACATTAATACTCTGTATAACAAATTAGACACCACCATAGGTGTCATTTCCCAGTATTTGGGATTCCCTTATATATCTACAACCAAAGAGCTTCAAGTGGAGATTAAAGGAGCTAATTCTGCGCAAAAAGCCAAAATTCTCATACCAATTATTCAAGAGTTGTACAAAAAGGTTGAGGGTATCCAGATGTTCAATACAGACATTTTAGATCAAACGGCTTTGTCAACGAAAATCCTCCTTGGGATTTTAGAGTAATACCTTTAGTTATGAGTGAAGAATTAACAAAAATAAATAATTCCGGTGATAGAGAAAAAAGGTGGGGTGAAACAGTGGGGAGCTATTTTGAAGCCGCGGACATAACAAATGAGGAAATTAACTTCCCCGCAATAGTAAGAGGTATTGGAGACATAGAAGGACAAACTATTCTTGATTATGGATGTGGCAATGGTCGTTTTTCAAGAAAGATTGAACTGATGAAAGCCAAAAGAGTTATTGGCGTAGACAGAGAACAATCGATGATTGATTTAGCTAGAAAATCTAATCCCGATTCTCAAATTGAATATCATGTAAATCTAGAAGGCACTATGGCTTTTTTGGAGGACAATTCAGTAGATAAAGTTATGGCGAATCTGGTCTTCATGATGTCACCTACCAAAGAAGATATGAGTCAAGCATTCCGAGAAGTCCAAAGAGTGCTCAAAGAAAATGGTATATTTGTTTATTTGGTAACTCATTCAGCGTTTATTGAAAAAGGTGCTCCTGATTATAGAAATCAATTTGATGAACCGTTTGATTATTTCGCGGAGGAAAAACCTTATCGGTTTATATTGCTTGACTCACAAGGAAAAGAAATAAATGAGAAATTTTATGATTATCACTATACATTAGCTACTTACCTAAATATGGCGATACAATCTGGTTTTACTATTGTTGGTGTTGAAGAGGTCGGGTACAACGACTCTAATGTGGCAGAAAGACACAAAATCTCTCAAGAATTCCAAAAATTTCCTCAATCGTTTATGGTGGTATCAAAAAAATTAAACGCTTCAAAGTAGTATGTCTGATATTAGAAATAAAATTTATATTGCTTCTGAAAATTTTAGCAGTAAAAAGTTTTTGGGATCAATTTTAGAAAAAATAAGTTCAGAAAAGCAAATAATAGATTTCACGCATAGATACAGTGTATTTAACGGTGACTTTGCAGGAGGCGTCGCAAATTTAGCTGGTGAGTTTCACATCAGAGGAGATATTTTCAAGGGAGATTCAGATATAGATTCCATAAATGACAGGAGTTCAGAGATTGCTACAGAAATATACTTTGCTGCCGAGGATGAATACGCCGATAGAAAATTCAAACTAAGAATAACTCATAGACAATTAGCTCAAGAATTATTAAAAGCAGTGCTTGATTATTTTAAAATAGATAACGCTAGTTTCCAAAGATTATTTCCATTGAATGAAAAAACTAAAGACGTAATTAAAAAAGTCAGAGAGGGCTATTGTTTAAATAAGGAAAGTAGCGAAGATGATCTATTTAGAGGTCTTGGTTTCCATATAGGATCAGAGTTGTTAGCGGATCAGGAATTTAATTTATTAGATCAGTTTCTTAGAGATAATTACTCAGATTTAGTTAAATTCTTAGAAAATAAGAATACTAATTTTGACGACATAAAATCATATCGCTGGATATCTTTACATATGGTAGTTGAATTAGAACACTTAAGCCGTGCCTTTATTGCCGCGGAAAGAGCTATTAAATATTATAAAGGCAAGAAAAGTGAGAAAGAAGTACAAGGATTAATTGTAAAAGGATTTCTCAATTTTGCTAAACTTCAGAAGGATTTCTTTAGTAATATTTTAATGTAATATTTTCCGTCAACTAATAGTTTCATGGTGTCTGTAGATCTGTGGAGCCATAGCGCGAGATCGCTTTTTATTATTTAGCAAAAATCAGAAAAGTATCCGCCGCGCATTCCTCCCGCAAAAATAGTTTTGCTTTGCCTCGTCTGCATTGAAGCCCCACCACCTGCCCGAAGAATTGATGGCAGAGTCCCGCAAAAAATGTTCTTATCCTTTTAGAAGAAAAAATCCGGCGCGCGCAAAATCAGAATTGTAGAAAAAATTGTTTTGCTGGGTTCTGCTTTGAACGAGCAGGGCGGCGGGCTTGGCCTCTATTTTTTTTTGCAAGAACACGGCGGAATTACCCCCACACCCCTTTTTTCCGCCGCGCCCTCGCTTCGGCGGCAGAAATTTTTTGCGGCAGGAAAAATTGAGAAAAGATTAAGTTCATGTTAGTATAGTTGTGAGGGTTAGGTTCAACGCTCATACTTGTACTATCATACTATGGAAAGCAAACAAAATAGACAAATTGGGGATAAAATAAAAGTCTTTCGAGCAAAGCAAGGATTGACACAGGACGCTCTTGCGAGAAAGTGCGATATTCCCTATACAACACTGACCAAGATTGAATCGAATGTCATAAAAGCCCGGACATCCGAGGAGCTTGCTCCTCGGCTGGATAGGGCCGGGAGCAACGCGAGGGTGGAGTACCCACAAAAAGATGTGCTCAATAACCATGGTATAATGTTTGGGTGGATATACAGAAAGGTGCTCAAACAATGTATCAGATAGGATATCACATGGTTTGGGGCGTTAAATATCATAAACATCATCGATATCGCCCCAAACCATGTGCATCTTTTCGTGGGTGCTCCGCCCAGCGTTGCTCCCTCGAGGGTTGCCCAAACTATTCTACTAAGGCAACCGAGGAGCTTGCTCCTCGGTGGTTGCCTTTAATGAAACCATCAATTCAAACAGTAAGTAAAATTGCCGATGGATTGGGAATGAGTATTGATAATTTGATAAAATAAATTTTATGAATATAGTAACTATTCCACAGGCGTCAAAATGGGCATCAGAACATCTCAGGAAGGAGGTTTTGCCTACAAATATTTCTTATCTTGTCCAGTATGGAAAAGTAAAAAAACATGGCGAGAACGGCTCGACCATGGTTGATTTGAATGATTTAAAAAAATACTATGATTCGTATAATGGTAAACGCGAAGTAAGTTGGAAAAAAAATCTAGGCGATGATTTAAATTGGACGCTTTCTTTTGATAATTTAAGAGAGGTAGATACCACAAAACATGTCCACCGACTCCATCCATACAAAGGTAAATATATTCCACAACTTGTTGAATATTTTATAGATAATCACACCGATGATTTTAAGAAAGAAGTCTACTTCAAAACAGGCGATATTATTCTTGATCCATTCTTGGGTTCTGGGACGACAATTATTCAATCGCTTGAGATGGGAATTCACTCTGTTGGTATAGATGTTTCTGAATTTAACTGCATGATCTCAAGTTGTAAGGCAACTAACTATGACGACGAATATTTACAAAAGGCGATCAAGAAATTGATTGCCTCACTCGATTCTTTTGATCATGATAATAAAATTCAAGATTTTGAAAACGAACTTTTAGCCGAACTTGCCAAATTTAACTCGGTACACTTTCCGGGTTATGACTTTAAATACAAAGTCAATCAAGGAAGTTTTGATGAAAATAAGTTTGCTACAGAAAAAGAGCGGGAGTTTTTGCCTGTCTATCAGAAATTGCTCAAAAAATATTCAATCAAACTAAAACAAGATAAGTCGGATTCTTTCCTTGATATTTGGTTTATGGATAATGTTCGTCGTGAGATAGATCATGTATTTCAGACGATCAAACAAGAAAAAGATGTTAAAACCCGCAAAATTCTTGCGCTTATTTTGAGCCGAACGATTAGATCGTGCTGTGCTACTACGCATAGCGACCTAGCAACACTCAAAGAGCCTCAGCTAACGACATATTACTGCTATAAGCACAAAAAAATCTGCAAACCCCTTTTTTCTATCACAACTATGCTTAATCGCTACGCTCTCGATACCTTAAGCAGAATAAGAGAATTTAGTAAATTACGAAAACCAGTTTACCATTCCGTTTTAGCCGGTGATTCAAGGGTAATCGATATTTTTGAAAAAGTAGAAAAGCAGAATCCAGTATTTTCAAAAATACTAAACAAACAAAAAATATCAGGTATTTTTTGCTCTCCGCCGTACGTTGGACAAATTGATTATCACGAACAACACGCTTACGCATACGATCTTCTTGGATTTAAGCGCAAGGATGATTTAGAAATTGGCCCGCTGTATAAAGGGCAAGGATTAGAGGCTCGCCGGTCATACACACAAGAAATTGCGGATGTATTAAATAACTGCAAGCAATACCTCAAAGAAGATTTTGATATTTTTCTCGTAGCCAATGATAAATATAATCTCTACCCAGAAATTGCAGAAAGGGCAGGAATGAAAATTGTTAATCAGTTTAAGCGACCCGTGTTGAACAGAACGGAACGCGATCGAAATCCGTATTCAGAAATTATATTTCATTTTAAAGTAGAATGATCATATGGCTTTATCTAAAGAACAAATCAGTAGCGTTGAAGAAGTTTTGAAAGCAAGTTTGCTTAATAAGTTTCAAAACTATAAACCAGAGCCAGCATCAATGCCTTTTCATACCCGCTTGCTCGGTAAAGATCGCCTCGCTTTATACTCTTTTATTCATTCTCTCAATACGAATTTCGGTACGAGTATTTTTGAGCCGGTTGGTCTGGCTTTGGCGCAAAAGAATTTTAAAATGGCTGTTTCGCAAGCTACGGCGGGAGATCAAATCAGCACTACTGCACAGGCCGAAATTCAGAAGATTATTGACGGTCTTATTACAGCAACAAGTTCTCCAAATAAAAAGGAAGAAACTGAGAGAATACGAAAAGTTTGCCAGACAGGTAAAATGATTAAGGTCAAACCGACAAAAGTTGATCTGATGTTTGAATCAAAAGATGGTGCATATTTCTTGTTCGATATTAAAACTGCAAAACCAAACGCCGGTGGTTTCAAAGAGTTTAAGCGCACGCTACTTGAATGGGTGGCGGTTGTTTTGGCAAACAATCCTAAAGCTGATGTAAATACTTTTATAGCCATTCCATACAATCTCTATGAGCCTGAACAATATACTCGTTGGACAATGCGAGGAATGCTTGATTTGGAAAATGAGCTTAAAGTAGCAGATGAATTTTGGGATTTTCTTGGTGGTAAAAATACCTACAAAGATTTACTCGATTGTTTCGAGAGAGTGGGTATTGAGTTGCGAGATGAAATCTATACCTACTTCAAGCGATTTAATAAGAAATAAATAATTTATGGACGAGGATATTCAATTACAATTAGAAAGAGCAAAAAAATTATCCATGTATTACTTCAGACCAACAAAAGGTGGTAGGATCGTGTGCGTCAGCTTCGGGATTATTGCTTTCCTTGCCTGATCAGGGAGAAGAATCTGAGAGCAGAAAGGCTACAATATAATTTGATATGATTTTAATCAGCGAACAACAACTCGAGCTATATATGTCACTGTTCCGAGGAAGGACGGACGTATATGCGCGGCATTGGGAAAAAGACGGTCGGTCTGGATACAGTCCGGCCTATGAGTTTAATTGGGATGAATTCATGACTCATAAGCGGTGCGGTGGCTCGATGAAAGATTTTGAAAATAAGAAACTTATACCGCTAACCAAAGAAATTGTTAAAAAACATCTCCTTGGCCAACATGTCATTGGTGTTTATCCAATCTTGCCGGCAAATACTTCTTATTTCATTGCCGCTGATTTTGATGGCGAAAATTGGTTAGCTGATAGCAAGGTATATTTAGCGGCCTGCACCGAAGTTGGCCTTACTGGATATCTTGAACGTTCTCGATCCGGAAATGGCGGACATGTCTGGATTTTCTTTTCCGAAATTTACCCATGCTATAAGAGTCGTCAGATTGCCCTTGAGCTAATCCGCAAAGCATTTCATGTATCCGAATTTGAGAAAGAAGTTAGTTTTGACAGGTTGTTTCCTAATCAGGACACCTTAACCGGGGCTGGTTTAGGTAATCTTATTGCCCTGCCATTTCAAGGCAAGTCAGTGATAAATGGCAACGCGGTATTTATTGACCCGGAAGCAGAAAAATTAATCCCGGATCAATGGCAATTCTTAAACACTGTAAAACGCCACACTTCTGCCGAGTTGGATTCGGTGCATCAGTTGTTTTTCTCTGACACCGGAAAGCCCGTGATAAACGTACTGGCCGGGGGTGGATTAGGAATTTTGGTAAGCAATCAGATTGAATTACGCCGATCCGAGCTTATCCCCAACCTTATTCATTTTCTCAAGGAAGAACTTAATTTTCTCAATACCGACTATCTCACCAAGCGAAGATTAGGAAAATCAATTTATAAAGTACAGAAGTATTTTAAACTGATTGATGAGTCTGGAGATATTATTTCCTTGCCACGCGGATTTCTGCAGACCATCATTGTTTTTCTTAAAGAAAATAATGTCGCTTATAAAGTACAATCGGACACGCCTCATTTTGACCAAGCCGATTATAAAAGCCAGATAGAGCTTACACCGGCACAGGTTCCTATTGTGCAGTTAGCCACTGAGAATGATCAGGGTGTAATTGTCGCTCCTTCCGGAAGTGGCAAAACTATTATTGGACTTGAGCTAGTTGCTCGTAGACAATTACTTGCCCTAATTCTTGTTCACCGCAAGCAATTATTGGATCAGTGGATTGAGAGAATACAAACTTTTTTAGGCATCGCTAAAGCTCATATCGGCCAATATTCTGGAATAAAGAAAAAACTGGGAAAACAAATAACGGTCGGCTTATTGCAAAGCTTGGCTCGTAAAGGCGACCTTACTGAATTAAGGAATAAGTTCGGAACGATTATTGTTGATGAGTGCCACCACATCCCAGCCGCTACATTCCGTGAAGTTATCGCACGGTTGAATCCAAAATATATTTATGGGCTAACTGCTACGCCAAAGCGTAAACATAATGATGAAAAGTTGATCTATGTTTATATCGGTGACATCATCGCACGTATGGAAGCTTCGGATTTTATGCCTGTATTCGGCCTTCCACATCAGCCACCGGAAATATTAATCCGTACGACAAATCTTAACCTTCCATTTAAATTTACGACTGATAACTTTCAACTTTTGGCTAAGGTTGTGTGTTTTGATACCGCTAGAAATCAGATGATTATTGAAGACATCTTAAATAAGGTCAGTGAAGAAGGCAAAAGGTTGCTTGTGTTAAGTGAGCGAAAGGAACATCTTGAAATCTTGGCTATGTATCTCAAGGGCAAATGCGAGACAATTGTCATTTCAGGAGACGACTCAGCACAGAAAAGAAAATCAAAATTGAAACAAATTGAGTCTGGACATTATCGAGTCATCCTTTCCACGGGGCAATTCTTTGGCGAGGGTATAGATATCCGCGGAATTTCCTGCCTAATACTGGCATTCCCTTTTTCGTTTGAAGGAAAGCTCGTTCAGTACATGGGTCGGCTTCGAGATATTGGCGAACAGAAAACAATTGTTGATTATCGTGATACTCAAATCCCATTTTTGGATAAGCAATTCAAACAACGCGAACGGCACTATAAAAAACTGAAGGCGTAGATTAAGCAAATATGACTCGGCGCAATTTGCTTAACATCGATCAAGTTAAGCAAATCGTCCTACACTCTCAAATTTGGTTTTACGGCTCGTCAGTGTTTTAATTGGTGTAAAGCTCTTATTCTTGGCACAAAGCTCGCCACAAGGGCACACACGTGGCAACAATGTGGGTATTTATTTGAGAGCCGATCCAGTCTGGAATGACCCGGATTTTTCTGTTAAAATTACTGGTGTCAAAGGCAGGTTCCATGTGTTTAGGCATAAATGGTTGAAAAGTCCGGAATGATGCCTGCCTCCTGAAAGACGATCGTTAAAAGGTCTTTAATCTCTCGGATATCTCGGAGAATTCCGTTCCAATTTAATTCCTTGAGGGCACCAGAAAGTGAAAAACTAAAAGTTAAAAGTTAAGAATCAAGAATTAAATTCTATAACTTTAGTTTTTCATCTAATAAAATCAATTTTATGATTGAAGTAGAGAAAAAATTTATATTAGACGATAAAGATAAAAGACGATTGACAAAAGATGCTTCATTTTTGAACGAGCGAGCTTTTACTGATATTTATTATGATACAGAATTTTTTTCTCTGACCTCAAATAATAAATGGCTTCGTTCTCGCGATGGTAAATTTGAGTTAAAAATTTCCTTGAATGATGGAATAAGTAAACTAAGTGAAGATCAATATGATGAGTTAGAGGATGAACAGAAAATTAGAGAAGCTTTAAATTTGCCCTCTAACGGAAATCTTGCTAATGATTTGATAAAAGCAGAGTATTTTCCGTTCTGTACTTGTAGAACAACTCGGAGAAAATATCAAAAAGAGTCATTTATTATTGATTTTGATACTGTTGATTTTCAAGACTTTACCTATGATATTGCTGAAATTGAGTTAATGGTGAATGGTAAAAGTGAAATTGAAGAGGCGATTGAGAAGATAATGGCTTTCGCTAAAGAACAAGAACTGACAATCGTACCAGTTCGAGGAAAAGTTGTTGAATATTTAAAGCGAGTAAAACCAGACCATTACCAAGCACTTGTTGATTCCGGTGTAGTGAAAAGTTCTTGAAGAATTTAGTGGCAGTCTCTTAATTCATGAAAATAGATTTTTTAAAAAAATATGGAAAATTAATACTATGGACTTTTAGTCTTATTTTTTTGCTTTTTGGTTGGACCATGGGCTCTTTTGCAAATAATTTACCAGATTCATCTTCATCTTCCCGCAATCTTTCACCTTTCTTCAATCAAGAATCGCTCCCCGTACTTACTAGTACGGCTCGCAATTCTCTTAATCAGAAAGATGAAATCTTACAGAAATATGAAGGCGAATCTATGGGAAATTATTTGCAGAAGAGCCCCGGCTCTCTGAAAAGTTCTAATTTTTTTGAGCCCGGTCAGAAAACAGAGAAGATTGCTAGAGTGGAAACCTTGGTCAATCAGGTGGAAAATATCGCTGTTTTAGATCAAGAAAGTTACGATAAAAAACTGGAAAAGTTGGCCAATAAACCTATTCCAGTTTCAGCTTCAGCTACTCCATCTAAGAAAAAAACCAAATCGAAAATTAAAAAAGCCTCATCAGTCAAAGCTACTTTAGCTCCAGTGAAAGCAAAGCCGGTCGTAAGGGCTCTTTGGCCGGTGAAGGCGGTTTATCCTAATGCGGGAGCTCTTTTACCGTTTAAACGGATCGTGGCCTATTACGGTAATTTTTATTCTAAGAGAATGGGTGTTTTAGGAGAGTACTCCGAGACAGCGATGTTAAATAAACTTCGACAGGAAATAAAAAATTGGGAGGAGGCTGATCCAGAAACATCGGTCATACCAGGTATTGATTATATTGCTGTTAGCGCTCAAGGATATTCCGGGACGGAGGGCTTGTATCGGTTTAGAATGCCCGATAGTCAGATTGATAAGGCCATTGAATTAGCAGAAAAAGTAAATGGAATTGTCATTCTTGATATTCAGCCAGGATTGAGTTCGGTGTTTAAGGAAGTTAAATATTTTGAAAAATATTTAAAAACCTCCAAAGTCCATTTAGCTCTCGATCCAGAATTTAATATGAGGAAGGGGATTAGACCTGGTAAGGTTATCGGTAGTCTGGATGCTTCCGAAATAAATCAAGTAGCCGAATATTTAGCTGATCTGGTTAAGGAGAATAATTTAACCCCGAAAGTTCTTATTATCCATCGTTTTACTAATAAAATGGTGACTAACTATAAATTGATCAAACCACTTCCTGAAGTTCAAATAGTGATGGATATGGATGGTTGGGGATTTCCAGCTAAGAAAATTAATACTCATCGGCAAGTTATTTATAGTGAACCAGTTCAGTTTACTGGCTTTAAACTTTTTTATAAAAATGATCGACGAACACCAAATTCTCGTATGATGACTCCCTTGGAAGTACTTAAATTAAGACCTCAACCCAGTTTTATCCAATATCAATAGACTTGCTCCTTAATAATCTTTTAATTCCCCACATACGTCATTTCGGGTTTGATTTGCTAAAATTAATGGTTTTGCTATAATCACAGAAATTCTTTTATTTCAATTTTAAACCAAGAAGGAGGATTATATGATTGTCAGGGAAAGAAATCTGGTCAAGAAAAGAGGATTGAAGGGAGAAAGCGTTCATTATTTTTTATCAATTGGAAAAGTTCAGTTTTTTTTGATAACTCGGGTTGATCTCTGGTGGGATTATCCCTTACGATATAATTGTAAGATCAGAAAAATTAAATGGTTCTTGTCGAGGAAAAGGGCAATTAAGTTTGTCTTTTTAATTTTGAAGGAGAGGGAAAAGATGTTAAAAAAACTTCTCCCTGGTTGGAAAAAGGGAGAGTCTTTAGGATTGATAGAAGCTAAAAAAAGACGATTAGTCTTGCTGGAGAGAGTTTATCCAGAATTAAAAGATCAGATAGAAACTGAAAGACAGCGACTATCTTCTTTGAAGACTTTTCCAGAAAAGCGATGAAATCCCTCCAGGTGTTATTTAATACCGGAGGGATTACCATTTAGTGGGTAGATCGTAGACTACAGATTAAAATAATCAAATAATTTCTACGACCTACGACTTAATCTTTCGGCGTTACCCAAAAGCCGAGATATTTTTTAAACATTAATCGAGTTTGTGATTCTAGGGCTGGAAAAGAACCGAGAAAAATAATGGTATAAGGAAGCAGAAGCCATTGAAAAAACATCCAAATATAAATTAATTTACTATGCTTCTCGGGTTTAGTTGGTAAAAGATTAATCGTTAAAATGGCCGAAGAAATTAAACCAATCATCGCAAAGATCATAATATTTCTCGTCATAATAGGGAGATTATAGGAGATGAGAGTGGTTTTGAAATTAGTGCCACCTAAAATTAATGGCAACCAGCCGAATAAAAAAATTATTAAGGCATTGGTCGCCCAAGAATGAAAACCCTCAATGATGGTGAGAGAAAAATAGAGTTTCTTCTTTAATGGAATAAGTTTATTTTTGGTAAAAGCAAAAATGAAGTAGGGGATATTCTCTACTCCAAAACCCCAACGTCTTTGCTGTTTATAAAGATTGATCAAGGTCTTAGGGACAGTCGGAGCAATCAAGGCATCCATTTTGACTGGATAATAAATTGGTTGGACTCGCCAGTCACCGTTATAATATAGAAAAAATTGCCAAAAGATTCGGGAGTCTTCGCTCACAACATTTTTTTGCCAAAAGCCTACCTCAACTAAGGCTCGGAAAGGCATGGAATGAGAAGAGAAAGTCGTTAAACGTTCTGGCCGCTCTTGTTGGATCATATGCCAAAAGGTCGCCGAGAAGGCCACGATTTTGGAAAATGACGGAGCCGGCCAAATATTATTGATATAGAGGGGGATTGGCTGGTAACTTGATTTTAGGGGATTCTTAGTGGTTAGAAAATTATAAGTTAAACAAGCGAAATAACCTTTTTCGGCTCGGGTATCAATATCAAAAGCGGAAACAATAATGTCATCATAATTAATTTGCAAAGGATCGATGATTTTTTTTTGAACCGTTTGGCCGGCAAAATTAATGTTCGAACCCTTGCCCGGTATTTCATTTGGTAAATCTGCTGGATGAATGACGAGCAGGAATTGGAAAAATTTATTTTTAAATTCATTTTCTAGTTGGCGAGCGGTCTCAAGGTAGGTCGGACCAGACCGAAATTCTGGCGCTAGAACTACGATCATTTTTTCTTTGGGATAATCATCATCGACTAAAGCTTGCAGGGCTAGTTTAATCATTTCATAATTTTCTTGATAAACAGGCAGAATGATTAGATGATAAAGATCAGGCCAATTTTTTTTAATCGTTTTTTGCTTATCAGAGAGGTTGGCTAATTTATTAATCCAATCAATCTTAGTATTGTCCATGATCTTCCGATAAGCGACTTTAAGATGGATAGATAGATAAATAGTTTTAATTAACCAGTAAATATCGAAAATAATAATAAAAAAAGCC
>JACQAJ010000021.1 GCA_016195045.1 Candidatus Azambacteria bacterium
TGGAAAATGCCCCTCATTCAGAAAAAAATTTTTAGAGCAGGAAATTACTTTGATTAAAAGTTTAGATCAGCGACCAATTATTATCTCTGATAGCGGTGAATTGGGTCTTTGGTCTGGAGCTTATAAACGAGCCGATATTCTGGGCACCACTATGTATCGGAAAGTTCAAAGTAAATTTATTCCGATTGTTAATTATTTTACCTATCCCTTAGGCCCAGATTTTTTTAAATTCAAAGCCGGTTTAATGAATCAGTTATATGGCCCGAAAGAGATTATTAACGTCGAACTTCAAACCGAACTCTGGGCTGAACATCGACCCCCAGAAATCCCGCTCCAGGAACAACTGAGGATTTTTAGTTTAAACGATTTCCAGTCTAATATTGAATACGCCAAAACGGTCGGCTTTGAAAAAAACTATTTATGGGGGGTAGAATGGTGGTTTTGGCTTAAAGAAAAACAGGGTCATCCGGAATTCTGGGAAGAAGCCAAAAAGCTATTTTAACCCATGTCTCCTCAGACGATAAAATAATAGGACTGTCGCCGAATACCATTTTTGGAGGAAGTTATGAATCGGCAGTAATTTTTATTTAATTTTGTTATAATGATCATCAAGAACTATTTAACTTATAAATTATTACATGAAATATCAAATTGGTTTGGATATTGGAGCCTCAAAAATTTTGGGGATTGTCTGGGATGGCCAAAAAATAATTAAAAGTATAAAGATAAAAACACCTAAAAACAAAAAGGAGCTGTTGGCTTCACTTTTTAAACTCACCTCAATGTTGTTCAAAACGAACAGTCAAGAAAATATTTTCAGTATTGGAATTGCGGTGGCCGGTGTTTTAGATAAAAATGGAAAAATATTAATCAGTCCTAACCTAAAATTTCTCAACAACTTGAATCTGAAAGATTTGATTTCAAAAAAGTTTAAAAGGCCAACCAAAATTATCAATGACGCCAGAGCCTTTTTACTTTATGAATTAAAATTAGGCATGGCTAGTCAGTATAAAAATATTGTTGCTTTAACCATAGGCTCTGGTATTGGAGGCGGATTTTCAATTAAAAATAAACTGGTTGATGGCTGTCACAATAGCGCTGGCGAGGTCGGCCACATGATCATCCAAGGCATCGGAAATCAAAGATCAAAGATTAAAAATCTGAGTTTGGAAAATTTGGCTTCAGTAAAAAATTTAAGGGTTGGCTATACCCAGATGGGTCAATATTTGGGTATTGGCCTCGCTAATTTAGTGAACATTTTAGATCCAGAAATAATTGTCATCGGCGGTGGATTAGCCTCTGTCGACCATAAAATCCTAATTCCCGCAAAAAGAGTGATGAAAAAACTAATTTTATCGCCCCAAGCGAAACAAATCCCAATAATTATTGAAAAAAATTTTGAAACTGCCAATGCGATCGGCGCTACTCTGATCTAAAATTTTCAATTTCTAATTTTTAATAAATTTTTAATAATTCAATTTTAAAACAGCTAAAAATAATTTATTGGAAATTAGTTTATTAAAATTTTATTGAAAATTAGAAATTCATTTAGATCCTTCTCCCCGCAAAGCGGGGCGGATCAGGATAATTTTTACCCCTTAAAGGGTAAAAATTAGTTATCCACAGTTACTGGCTATTGCTTGCTGGTCTACATAATTTATAATTTAAGAGTAGGAGTTAACTAAAAAATAATTTTTTTAAAAAATTATTTAAAAAAGTCTCCCGACAATTTTGTTAAAACTTAGACTAGATACTAGTCGAATCTAGTTAATTCTAAAATCTAAAAAATTTTAGACACAAAAAATATGGCAGCAAAAAAGAAAGCAAAAGCACCAGCCAAGAAAAAAAAGTAATTTTTTAACCACCCTATCTAAACAATAGGGTGGTTTTTTAATGTTTGTCCAGATTTTTCCAGAGAAAAATATGGAGACAAACATTAATTCCAGCGATCACTCTCCTATCGAGACGACCGTCTCGATAGGAGAGTAGATGATAATAGTAACTTAGGCCTCATAAAGATTAGTAGTTTCTCAATTTCTGTGATGTTCCGATAATCCATATTTTTCTATCATTTCAAAATGAGCTTTCGTGCCATAGCCCTTATTATCACACCAATAATAACTAGGTTGTTCTTGATGAAATTGTTTCATCAAATTATCCCGACTAACTTTGGCTAAGATTGAGGCAGAGGCAATCAGTGAGATCTTTTCATCACCTTTAACAATCAGTTTGTAGTTGGTAGTGAGTAGTTTGTAGCTGTTCATTCGGTTGCCGTCGATTAATAGTAGGGTTTCCTTGAGATCAATTTCTTTCTTTTTTAAAAGATTGTTAACGGCTTTTTCCATGACTAAAAAATTGGCTTTTTCAATTCCAATCTGATCAATCATTTTTTCGGAAACCTGACCTAAGCCCCAGACAAATTTTTCATCCAAAATTTTAAATAATTCTTCCCGTCTTTTTTCGCTTAATTTTTTAGAGTCTTTGATGGGGCCCTTGAAGATTTTTTTTAGGGAGTCTGATAACACGGCCACAGCCGTAATTGGTCCAGCTAAAGCTCCCCGACCAACTTCATCAATACCAATATAATATTTATAATTTTTCATAAAGTTTCCCGACCTCGAAAAGAGATTTTTCTTGAAACCAAGGAGCGATTAACTGAAAACCAATGATACTCTCTGGACTGACTGGAATACTCATTGCTGGCAGGCCAGCGATATTGACCGGAACAGTATAAATATCAGATAAATACATGGCCAAAGGATCAGATTTTTCTCCGAACCGAAAAGGTTTAATTGGCGAAGTGGGGGTTAAAATCAAATCAACTTTTTGATAAGCCTTTTTAAAATCTTCGATAATTTTAGTCCGAACTTTTTGAGCCTTAATATAATAAGCATCGTAATAACCGTGACTTAAGATATAGGTGCCGAGCATAATTCGTCTTCTGACTTCTTTTCCAAAACCCAATCCCCTTGTTTGTCGATAAACATCTTCAAGTTTTTTAGCTTTGTCCGAAGAGAACCCATAACGAATGCCGTCATAGCGAGCCAAATTAGAAGAAACCTCGGCCGGCATAATAATATAATAAACCGCTAAAGCATATTCCGTACTAGGAAGAGATATTTCTTCGATTTTTAAACCAGCTTCCTCTAGTTTTTTAATGACTTTTTCTATTTCTTCTTTAACTTCCTTATTTAAGCCTTCGGCGAAATATTCTTTGGGAATGCCGATCTTCAGAGATTTAAGATTTAAGATTTCAGATTTAAGATTTAAGTTGTCAATACTAGTGGCATCTAGTGGATCTTTTCCTTTGATCACATCGAAGAGAACCTCCGCATCTTCGACGGTTTTAGCAAGGGGTCCAATCTGATCTAGGGAAGAAGCCATGGACATTAATCCATAACGAGAAACGGCGCCATAGGTCGGTTTTAACCCCACCACCCCGCAAAAACTGGCTGGCTGTCTAATCGAACCGCCCGTATCAGAGCCTAAAGAAGCCACACAGAAATCAGCCGCCAAGCCGAGTTTTCGGTCGAAGAACCCATGGCAAACTCATCCATATTAGTTTTTCCTAAAATAATCCCACCGGCCTTTTTTATTTTTTCAACGACAGTGGCGTCATAACAAGCTCTATAATTTTCCAAAATCTTAGAACCAGCCATGCATGAAAAGTCCTTGATTAACATATTATCTTTAATCGCCAACGGAATACCACCAAGAGCCCCAAGATTTTCATCTTTGGCAATTTTTTCATCAATCATTTTAGCTTGAGCCATGGCCAATTCTTCCGTCAAACTTAAATAAGCCTTAATCATCGGATCAAGCTCTAAAATTTTCTGATAATAACCCTGAGTCAGCTCCGTCGCCGAAAATTCTTTTTTCTTTAAGCCTGCTTGAGTTTGTTTAATGGTTAAATTTTTAATTTCCATTTTTTATCTTGTAAAATTTATAACACTAAATTAAAGAACCGCTTTTACCTTAACATACCGCCCATCTTTCCCTGGTGCTTGTTGAAGCATCTGAGTAATCATTTCTTCGTCGCATTTTTGGCTTGGTTGATCTTCTCGAAAAACATTTTTGACATCTAAAGCATAGGCCGTTGGTAAAATATTCTCAATGTCAATTTCTTTGAGCTTTTCAAAATAATCCAAAATCGAAGACAACTCCTTAACAAAAGTAGTTAATTCCTCCTCAGCCAGCTCTAATCGGGCCAATTTAGCTAAATGTTTGACTTGGTCTATAGTCAACATGCTTCTTATCTTACCTTATTTTTTTAAAAAATAAACAGCGTAGATATATATTTGACTAAATAAATCTATATTTGACTATTTTCCCAGATATCCGCGCTATAGCTAATAATAAATGTTACCCAAATACTACTGGATATTTAATAAATAGGTTACCGTGTTTCTATGAAAATGGAAACCAAAAAAGAGGTATTTGGAAAATTTATTGAAGAGTATTACCGAGCCAAATTTCAAGAA